>JAAZDX010000247.1 GCA_012512605.1 Bacillota bacterium | reverse complement strand
TGTCACAACTGTGTGATGGGTGCCTATACGGCGTGTTTAAACTTTGGCAACCTCGAAAAAGGCCACTCTGCCAGTGGAATGACGACGCACGGCGGTTTCGCCGAATACGCCATCAAGCACGTCAATACCCTTTATAAAATGCCCGATGAGATCTCTTTTGAGGAAGCAGCGATCATCACCACGGCCGGATCGGCATTTTACGCCATCGATGCAATGGGCGGATATCTGGCTGGTGATACGGTGGCGATTATTGGCCCCGGACCGATCGGTCTGGCCTTGGCCCAAGGCGCAAAAGCTTTAGGTGCCGATCAGGTTATTCTGACTGGAACCCGGAAAAGCCGCCTCGATCTGGGGAAGAAGATGGGGGCCGATTACACCGTTAACGTGCGTGAAGGGGAGGATCCGGTCAAAGTAGTCAAGGAGCTGACGGGCGGGGTCGGTGCCGATGTGGTCTTTGATGCTGCCGGGGTGGGCAGTTCACTGGATGATGCTTTAAATTTAGTCCGCCCGGGTGGTGCCATCGTGTTGGTGGCTTTCTATGGGGCACCGGTCACTGTTGATATCAATAAGGCCGTTGTCCGCAATGTTAACCTTTATACGGTTCGCGGTGAAGGACGGCGCAACGTTCGCCGGTCCTTATCCCTGGCGGCGCAGCGAAAAATCGATTTAAGACCTTTGATCACCCACGAGTTTCCGATGAAAGAGATCAATAAGGCTTTTGACACCTTTACGCAGCGGATTGATAACGCTATGAAAGTGATTGTTCACCCCCAACGTTAAAATTGGGAACGCTCTTAAAAAACTGAATCGTCGTGGAATAAAAAGTGTCGTTTACGAAACTCCCTAGCAATGCTTTTGGCTATGCTTTAAATTTATCAGTATTTCCATCATTTGCTTTGTAACAAATTATTTCGGTCTTAATAATCAGTAAAAAACAAACCTCAAGGCATAGCCAGTTCCCATCTTTCCTCCGCTGGCCAGGCAAGACAACTTGCGAAGAGGGGGTGGTGTCGAAAAAAACAAGCGCATTTTATGGTTCCACATAATTAATGAGGAGGTAACAAGAAGATGAAAAGAAGACGTTTGTTTGTCGGATTGATGGTTGTTGCGCTGCTTATCTGTTTATGCACGAGTCTCGTTGGTGCGGCCTCCGTTCGGCGCTATGCTTACAGCGCCAGTAACCCCGGTGGGGTCTGGTATACGATGTGCGGCGGCATTGTTAAGTTACTCAGTGAAAAACTGCCCTCCCATATTAAAGTCGACATGATCGCCAGTGGCGGTTCGGTTCTGAACACCCGACGGTTGGCTTCCGGAGAAGCGGATCTTACCATGTCCTACTCGACCCACCTCTGGGAGTGCTTCAACGGGGAAGGAATCATGAAAGGCCGTCCCAGTGACAACCCGCGGATCATGTTTGAGATCTATAAGAGCGACCACTATTTTGTAACCTTGGCGAACAGCGGGATTAAAAGCATGAAAGATCTTGAAGGAAAACGTATAGTGCTTGGTTCCCCGGGTTCCGGTTCCAGTGATAACTCCCGGTTTACCTTAAGAACCCTCGGCATTAAAGCGATCGAATCCGAACTGGCCTTTGGCGAAGCTGCGCAAGCCCTGGCCGAAGGAAAAGTGGATGCTATGGGGATGAGTGGTTCGCCGGCGGCGGGTATTGTTGAACTTGCGGCAACCCGTGATATCTACATTATTCCTTTCACCGACGAAGAACTGGATAAGCTTGTAGCGGCCGGGCCTTTCTTCTCCAAGGGGGTTATGCCTGCCAATACATATGATGGTCAAACCAAAGATGTACCCGTCTTTATGTTTACCGTCTATCAAGTGGCCAGCAAAAACGTGCCAGCTGATGATGTATATGAAATGATGAAAGTCTGTTTCAGCCCCGAAGGACAAGAATACTTGGGTGCGGTACACCCCAATTGGAAGTCGATGGGGAACGATCCGGAGTTGGTCGAAGCCTTAGGAATTCCGTATCATCCGGGTGCCGAGCGCTTCTGGCGGGAGCAACAATAACGGTCGAGCGGGAACAGGGGGGTATTCCTCCTGTTCCCCAAAGAAAAAGCAGAGATGCAGCAGTGATCAAACTAGGATTTTCAGTTGGCGACAGAGCTTATTCGTAAAGGTAAAAGTATTGAGGGGGGACAGACTTGGCCAAAAAACGGGAGAATCTGAATAAGTATTTTCAAACCATAACTGCCATTATTGCCTTTGGTTTTTCCACCTTTTATTTCTATACCGCCGGATTTGGGGTTTTATCCAGCGAGACCCACCGGGGGATCTATTTGCTGGTCACCTTCTTGCTCAGTCTTTTGCTCTATCCGGCCAGTAAGAAATGGCCGAAGAGTAAAATCTTATATGTGGTGGATGCGGTCCTGGTGGGCATGGCGTGTTCATCCGTGCTTTATTGGATGTTGCAATATAAAGAATATGCCATTTACCGGGCCGGTTGGACCAACCAGTGGGATTTGATTTTCGGCATCATTGTTATGATTGTTTCGCTTGAAGTAACCCGCCGGGTTATGGGGAATGTCTTGCCCATTATTGCTCTGGTTATGCTTGGTTTGACCTATTTTGGGCCCTACTTGCCTGGGATTTTTAATCACGGGGGCATCCGGCTATCGTCGATGATTGAGTATTACTACTATACCGACGGGATCTTCGGGACCATTGTGAACACCTTTGCCACCTATATTGTGCCCTTCCTCATCTTTGGCGCTTTTTTGAACAATACCGGCGGCGGCGATTTCTTTATGGATCTGGCCAGTTCGCTAACGGGGCATATTGCCGGCGGTCCGGCCTTAATCGCCGTGGTCAGCAGTGCAATTTTTGGCTCGATCTCCGGGAGCGGCGTGGCCAACGTGGTGGCCACCGGGACCTTTACGATCCCGATGATGAAAAAGGTCGGTTATAAGCCGGAGTTTGCCGGTGCCGTCGAAGCGGCCGCATCTTCCGGCGGACAGCTCTTACCCCCGGTGATGGGGGCCGCCGCCTTTGTGCTGGCCACTTTGACCCAACAACCTTACTCGACCATTGCCCTGATCAGTTTTGCGCCAGCCATCCTTTACTACCTGGCCCTTGGCTTTATGGTCTATTTTCGGGCGCGCCGCAGCGGGCTGCGGGGTTTACCCCGGGAAGAGCTCCCCAAATTTGGTGAAGTGATGAAGAAGGGTTGGTACTATATTTTTACGATTGTGGTTGTGGTGATTGTGATTGCCATGGGTTACTCCGCCCCGGCGACGGCGTTCTGGGGTTCGCTCTTTGTGGTGGCCTGTAGCATGCTGCGGAAAGAGACCCGTTTTACCTTTGAGAAACTGGTTAAGACCTTCCGCGAAGCCGGAACCAGCGCTTTGAGTGTGGGTGCCACAGCCGGGACTTTAGGGATTATCATGGCGAGCCTAACCTTATCCGGTCTGGGTGTGAAGTTTTCCAGTCTGATTCTCTCGGTGGGGCAGGGTAATTTGTTCTTGACCCTTGTTCTAGTTGCCTTTATTGCCACCATTATCGGGATGGGCCTGCCGACGACTGCTTCATATATTATCATGTCGATTCTCGCCGCCCCGTCCCTAATTCAACTGGGGATTGAGCCGGTTCCCGCCCATATGGTCTGCTTATGGTTTGCCGTCATCTCCAATATCACGCCGCCGGTCTGCGTAGCAGCCTTTGCTGGCGCAAGTATTGCCGGTGCGCACCCGATGAAGACCGGGCTAAATGCGGTACCCCTTGGGCTCTTCATGTACATTCTGCCGTTTTTCTTCGTCTACGAGCCGGCCATCTTCGTCTACGGACAAGAGCTAGCGGTTAGCATCAAGATCATTGCCAGCTTACTGATTGCGATTGCTTGTTTTGCCGCCGGCTTCCAGGGTTGGTTCTTCCGGAATTTACGTGTTTGGGAACGGGCGGTCTTCTTCCTGGCTTCGCCGCTTTTGGTTGACACCCGTTTCTTCAGTGATATTTTTGGTTACATTATTGTTCTCGTGATGGCAGTTTACACCTTCAAAACTGCGAAGCAAGCCGGTAATCCGACGATTGCTGCTTGAAGGCAAGGTAGTAATTGTCCGCGCTGGCGACCAAGACGTTCACGCTTGCGGCATTAATTTTGTGAAGTGAAGCAAACCAAAAATGGAATGGGCTTGGCCAGCTGTCCCTGCGATCAGACGAAAAGATCGGGTCATAGATTCAGGTGAGGGGCAAGACGAAGGCAGACAGAAGCAGGTCTTTCTCCCGGCACCAAAAAGGCCGGGAGAAGAACAGGCTGGTGTTTTCGGAGCAGAGACGTAAAACAACAAGGGGGTATTGGGATGAAAACTATTACACTCGAAGAACAACCGCTGATTAAGATCGAAAACCGAAAAGGACTTTATCACCGGAACATTATCGACAAAAGTATGGGCGCAAAAAACTTCACCTTCCATTACGCCAAGATGGAAGAGGGCGGTTATGGCGTCTCCCACAGCCATCCTGAGAATGAACATTTCTTATTAGTGATCTCCGGTGAATTGGAACTTAAGAATGAACAAGAATCCCACCGAGTGCCAGCGGGAACAGGCATTTTTGTCTTCCCGGGTGAGGTTCATGAAGTGATCAATGTCAACAAGGGGCCAACCGAATACTTTGTGATGTATAGCCCGCCGCGGGACCAATAAAGTTACAAAAACCACCACTAAAAGTCATCGGCTTTTAATGGTATAATCCTTTTAGCAGGATCATTAGTAAAGGTGTCGAATTATGTAAAGGTACCATAAGGAGGTGGTGCGGAGGAAAAACGCTAGCCGGTGGACAAATCTAAAACATCTTAAAAGAAAGAAAGGAGAAAAAAATGAAAAAGAGACTAGGTATTCTCGTTGGTGCTCTCTTAGTTTGTGTTTTAGTCGTGAGCATGTTGTCGGGTACGATCTTTGGTGCGGCTAGAAGACCAAGCACTTTTAAGCTGGGGATCTTACTACCGTATACCGGTACTTTTGCTGCTGTTGCCAAAACGCAACAACAGGGGATCCTTTTGGCTGTTGAGCAAAGGAACGCCGCGGGCGGACTGGACATGCCTTGGGGTAAAGTGAAGATTGAATACGATGACCAGGATGATGAAGCGAACATCAACACCGGTGTTAGAAGGTTCAGATATCTTCGTGACCAGGGCGCTCACGCCGTTGTCGGCCAAACTTGGGCTGCGGTGGCGTTAGCCATTAACGAACTTTGTATCAGAGACCCCTATCCCTACTTCCCGGTTAACGTTGCACCGTTAGATTCCTATCGCAAAGGTAAAATGGGTGACTGCACCTACGCCGCCGGTTACACTCCCTGGACCGTTGGTTACATGGCTGGCGCCGCCGCCATTAACGACCTTGGGAAAAAACGCATCTTCTACCTTGGTCGTTCCGACGCTTGGGGTTGGGACATCAGGGATGGTCTGGTTGCTGCGGCTGAAAAGTATGGTGGCGAGATTATCGGCCAACTTGAAGTTGCCCAGGGGACCAGTGATTTCACGACCGTGCTCGAGCAAGTACGGGCCGCGAAACCGGATGTCTTCATCTCGGCACAGTTTGGCGGGGACGCGATCTCCCTGTTAAAACAGTGCTATGACATGGGTCTTAACAACGAAATGACCATCTTCAACAGCTTCCTCACCAACGTGGTAGCCGAAGGGTTGCCGGTAGAAGCCAGAGAGAACGTTTATGGAATGCACTTCTTCTACTACGATCTGACTGGTTTCGAGGATGCCGAGACGGCGAAACTGGCTGCTGACTACAGCAAGGCATTTATGGACAAGTGGGGTACTCCACCTGATGCCTATGCGACCATCGCTTATATCGCTGTCCAACAGCTTTTTGATGCGGTGGAGAGAGCTGGCAGCTTCGACCAAGCTGAGATTAGAAAGACTATTGGTCAGAACCCCGAGTTTATGTCGGTTAAAGGACCAGCCTACTGGCGGGAAGACCATGAGGCCATTTATGATTATGCTGGGTTCCTCGTCCGTGGTAAAGGTCCGAAAGAAGCAAAGAACAAATTCGACTACTTTGAAGTTATTTCGGTTCAAGGTGGCGAAGAGGTCTATCCGAAACTAAAGGATTTGGGATTCTAACCTCTGGTTACCTGAAGCCTGCTCCGGAATCTTCCGGAGCAGGCCCCTAAAATATCCAGATCTGATAAAGGAGTTTGCGATGATGAACAGCAATTCAGAGATGATTATTCGGGCTGAAAACATCACCAAACGTTTTGGTGGTATGGTCGCTGTCAACAATGTAACCTTTGGCCTTGAAAAGAATGAGATTGCCGCTTTGATTGGGGCCAATGGGGCTGGTAAAACCACGTTTTTTAACATTTTGACCGGTAACTATTTTCCGGAAGAGGGAAAGGTTTATTATAAAGACCAGGATATCACCAGTCTTTCTCCGGAAAACCGGGTTGATCTTGGGATTATGCGGACTTTCCAATTGGCTTCTACCTTTGATAACCTGAAGGTAATCGACAATATGCGACTTGCTTTTTTCCGGGCTAACAATAAAGCGAACTTGCATAACACCTTTTTCGCCCGGATTGACCGGGTTGTTTCCGAGAAGATTGATGAGTGTTTGGAGACCTTTGGTCTGACGAAAATGGCCGACCGGCTGACTGGGAACATTTCCTTGGGCGAAAAACGGATTCTAGAGATTGCCATGGCGATCGTGACCGATCCGGAAGTGTTGCTTCTGGACGAGCCCTTTGCGGGGTTAAGTGA
>JAAZDX010000246.1 GCA_012512605.1 Bacillota bacterium | reverse complement strand
GACGTTAGAAGAGAAAAAACAAGCATTAAAAAAGGCTCAACAGGTTAGGAGTGAACGGGCAAAAATTCGTCAGGACTTAAAAGCTGGGCGGACCGGAATCCGCGAAATTCTCGAGCAGGTGGACAACGATGTGGTCGCGAAGATGCGTGTTGCCTATTTGTTGGAGTCTCTACCGCGGATTGGTAAGGTTCGCACCCGTAAGATCATGAATGAGATCGGGATCGACGAGACGAGAAGAATCCAAGGGCTAGGATCCCGGCAGAAGCAGGCTTTGCTAGAGCGTTTTGGTAACCAGTAAAAAAGGGGGATTCCACTCCGCATGGATATCAAGTTGATCAATATCGGTTTTGGCAATATGGTTGCGGCCAACAGAATTGTG
This sequence comes from Bacillota bacterium, assembly GCA_012512605.1. GTDB lineage: Bacteria > Bacillota > UBA4882 > UBA10575 > UBA10575 > Capillibacterium. The sequence continues at coordinate 1,795 of JAAZDX010000246.1, read as the reverse complement.
GCGATTGTCAGCCCTGAATCGGCTCCGATCAAACGGATTATCCAGGAAAGCCGCGAGCGCGGGACCCTGATTGACGCCACATATGGCCGAAGGACCAGAGCCGTGATTATCGTGGATAGCCTTCACCTCATACTTTCGGCAGTACAACCAGAAACGGTGGCACACCGGTTAAATTCTAAAGAAACAGCAAATAATGATCCTGAGGAGTAATTAATATTTGATGGAAGGTTTACTTTTTGTCCTGTCAGGTCCGTCCGGAGTGGGAAAAAATACGGTTTTACAAGAAGTGCTGGCCAAACGCACCGATCTGACCTACTCAATCTCCGCTACGACCCGTCCACCACGAGGCCCGGAGGTTGACGGGTTAAACTACTACTTTTTATCGAAAGAGCAGTTTTTAGCGGAGCGTCAGAATAACGGTTTTTTAGAATGGGCAGAGATTTATGGTCATTATTACGGTACGCCTAAAAAACAGGTTCTAGCTCTGCTTCAGAAGGGGCAACATGTGATTTTAGATGTGGACATTCAAGGCGCTGCTCAGATCCGCCATAATTACGCCAATGCGGTCTTGATTTTTCTCTATCCACCTTCAATCGCCGAACTAACTCGGCGGCTCACAGAGCGGAATACCGAAGATGAAGAGGCAATCAAGAAAAGACTGGCCTATATTGAGAAGGAATTATCTGCTGTTACGCTCTATGATTATGTAGTAGTCAATGATTATTTAGAGGAAGCCTGTCGGCGGGTGGAATCGATTATTAATGCCGAAGAAGTGAAAGTAAGTCGCGGGTACTGGAAGCGACTGCTTGGCCCTTGACAAAATAAGAAAGATTGCTTAACGTTATAATATGAGTATCGGTTTAGGGAGGCATCATTTCACCGATGAATACACCTTCTTTAGAAGAATTGTTGGCAAAGGTTGACAGCAGATACACGCTTGTTGTCAGCGCTGCCAAACGTGCCCGCCAGATTATTGATGAAAGCGATCCGAATGAGGACGGGGCGATCGGAGCAGTTTCGACCGCTTTAGATGAAATTCTGAAGGGGGAAATCCTTCCCGTACAGCAACCCTATAGTAATCAGTGAAGGGTACACTCTAACCCCGGCGCGTCTGGTGCCGGGTGTTTTGTTTTTTACGGCTTTTCACCGAATAGAGCTTGGAGGATGAAGATGAATACCAGTCGCTACATTCAAGTTAGTGTTAACCTACAAGAATTACCGGAAGACCGTTTGTATGATTACCATGTCCCCGACGACTGGCCGTTCGTCCCGTCCCCGGGCTACCGCGTTTTGGTGCCTTTTGCCGGGCGCCGCGTGGAGGCGATCGTTTGGGATTGCCAAAAACCAACCTATCCGGAGAAGATCAAAGACGTCCTCGCGGTGTTGGATGAGACACCTCTTTTAACGCCGGCTCAAATGTCGCTCATTGACTGGCTGGCGCGGCGTTACTTTAGTCGGCGCCAGGATCTCTTCCGCTTATTTTTGCCGCCCGGACTGAAGGCCAAAACGGAGAAATGCTGGCGGTTGGCGGGGGAACCGGATAAGATGGTGGCGTTTATTAACCATCTTCCGCTTCCGGTGGAGGTGCGCCAGGTTTTACTGGAAGAGTTAGCCGGAATATCAAGGGAATATACTCCGCTGCCCAAACTACAACCTGGGCTGAAACCCTATTTATTGCAGCTTGTGGAGGATGGTTTCATCAAAATATGTAGGCGTCCGCAAAAACCAACGGTCAACTTTAAAACAGTTCAAGCCTACACTTTAGCACCAGCGTCGGAGCTTCCCCGGGCTGGGG
>JAAZDX010000245.1 GCA_012512605.1 Bacillota bacterium | reverse complement strand
CTCCCGGTATATCCGGAAGTCCGCGCTTACCTGTCTTTGGCTGTTCAGTTTTCAGGGTTCAACTAATATTTGCTGCGTTTACCAGGGACTTGCTGTCTCCCGGACGCAAAATATATATTACCACACTATTTTGTGTTTGTCTATACTTATTTCAAAAAAATTTTTTGGGCTATTGTAATAACCCAAAAGAAGCAAGGACCATCAAAACTATCCGCGACAAAAAGATGCCTACTAAATAAACCGCAGGAAGACACCGCACAGATAATAAACTAGCAGCTTTTTGTGGGAAAGTCTTTCCAGACCAGTGGTTCCCCGTTGTTAAGGGCAGTTAGTTCCTGCTGGTTTTTAAGGCTTTTCTCCCTCTCGAACAGTTTTACGGCTTCGGGATTGATCTTTTCTCCAATCTGCATTGTTTCACCCTGCCGTTGCTCTTCATTCGGAAGATAGACCGCCATTTCTTCCTGGCTTTCTTCCTCATCTAGTTTGGCTCCGATGGGCGGCTCTCCTTCCGAAAGGGACGAATTATTATCAATAAAGTCAGGGATTTTTTCCTCTGCAACCGGTCGTTGGTCTTGATTCTCCTGGAAGTGTTCTCTTTGGTCGGCATAAACTTGGCCGGTATAACCTTGATCGGCATAGCCTTGGTAGTCATAAAATTGAACACCATGACCTTGGTAGCCATCGTAGTGGTGTTCGACCGGATATTCTTGATCTTGTTGCACTGGTGGAGTATGTGGTTCCGTCTGGTATTGCTGTTGTTCTTGTGGTGCAAACCAGGGGGCACCAAGGTCTGCGCTCTCGTCAAAAAACAAAGGGGCATTGCTATCCTCCGGTTCAACTTGGAACTGATCGGCAAATGGTTCCGGGTCTAGACCGGCATTAAACCAATCCGCCCAAGGATCATAGGCCGTCCGCTCCTGGGGTTGCCGGATGGTATGGTAGGGACCGGCATGATATGAATTGTTGTCCAAATTGCGGGAGACATCCTCTTGTTCTTGGCGTCTTTTGAACCGAAACTTTTCGGCCATTTTTCATCACCTCATCCCTTAATTCTATGCACTTAAAACATTTTATGTTCATAGTATAGGGTAGGTGACTTTGGCGGAAGATTCATAAGGAGGCTTTTGATGCTGAGCCACAACTTTAACCGAGAATTTATCCTCTCGCAATTACTGGACCTTGCGGAACTACCGGTCCTTCTCAGTACGGAAGGCTTAGAAGTTGCCCGACAGATGGCCAGTAGAATGGTGGATATCTTTCAAGCGCAAAAAAGAATCCATATTATTGGCTTGAAACCTTACCATAATATCGCCCGGGATCTTGCTGATCATTTCAAACATGGTTTGAATATGGACCGTCCGCCGCTACCGGTCAGCTTTCTGGAGAATACCTCCCGGGAACAACAGTCCTTTTCTGATCTAATCAGTCGGTACGAAAAAGGCGATGCCCTTTTCATCATCGCCGGTGAGCATAGCCAAGCGACCGAAATGCTCGTCCAAGAAGCAAAAGATAAATCCCTTTTTACCTTCGCCTTTTGTAGTTACCCGCCGCTAAAAACCCATCGTCCGGATCTCCTCTTTTATCTCCCGGCGGTGAACCGACCGCGGGTCAAAGAGATCTTCTTAATGTTAGGCCATATTATCGGTACTTTGGTCGAGTCGACGTTGTTCGGCAACAGTTTTTAGACCAAAAAAAGCCCGATAGACGGGCTTTTTTTGGTGCCTTTTCTCTTCGATCCGCTTTGAACTGCTAATCCGAAAGGGCTTATTTAAGGAAGATTCCTTTTTACTCGTCAGCCTTTGATTCCGCGATGATCGCTTCCACCTGGTTGGCCGGAACTTCTTCGTAGTGGTCGAATTCCATTTCGAATTCGCCTCTCCCCTGCGTAATTGAACGGAGGTCAATCGCATATTTAAACATCTCACTGAGGGGAACATGGGCCCTGATGATCTGGTAACCCCGTTCCGGGTCCATGCCCAGAATTCGACCGCGCTTTTTATTCAGATCACCGATGATATCACCCATGTATTCCTCGGGCACGGTAACGGTCACATTCATAATCGGCTCTAAAAGGATCGGGTTTGCGTCCATAAACCCTTTCTTAAAGGCCATCGATGCGGCAATCTTAAAGGCCATCTCGGAGGAGTCGACACTATGGTAGGAACCGTCATAAAGGGTTGCTTTTACATCGACCACCGGATAGCCGGCGAGGACGCCTTCTTCCATGGTTTCACGGATCCCTTTCTCGACGGCGGGGATATACTGCCGCGGGACAGCGCCGCCAAAGATCTTATCAACAAACTCAAAATCGCCACCAGCCGGGAGCGGCTCAAGCTCCAACCAGACATGGCCGTACTGGCCGCGTCCACCCGATTGTTTCTTGTGTTTACCTTCGACCTGAACTTTCCCTTTAATCGTCTCCTTATAGGGAATTTTCGGGTCTTCCAATTCAACCTGGGCCCCAAATTTCTTCTGCAGTTTGCTGGTGGTCACTTCCAGGTGTAAGTCGCCGAGTCCGGAAAGGAGCATCTCTTTGGTGGTCGTATCCTTTTCTACTTTAATCGTCGGATCTTCATCGACCAGCCGATTTAAACCGCTACTGATCTTATCCTCATCACCCTTGCTTTTCGCCATAACCGCCATGGTGAATTTGGGGGTTGGAAAAGCGACTCCCTCCAGAAGGTAAGGGGTCCCTTTTGCGCACAAGGTGTCATTGGTCTTCGTAACCTGAAGCTTGGCAACGGCACCCAGATCGCCAGCGGTAAGTTCGGCCACGGGAATTTGCGTTTTCCCCTTGATTAAGAAAAGTTGACCGACCCGCTCTTCCTGGTTCTGGGAAGCATTCCAGAGGGAGGAGTCGGACTTTACTTTACCAGAATAAACGCGGAAGAGGGTTAATTTACCGACAAAGGGGTCGGCCATTGTCTTAAAAACAAGCCCAGCCGTTGGGCCATTGGCATCCGCTTTCAGTTCGGTTTCTTCACTGTTCTGTGGGTTGGTCGCGACTTCGGGTTCGGTATCGGCGGGCGAAGGAAGCGCTTCCACGATTTTCTGCAGTAAAGCCTCGATCCCGATCATCTTCAAGGCCGAACCACACATCACGGGAACAATCTGATTGCTCATTGTTCCCTTCCGGAACCCGGTTAAGACTTCCTCTTTCGTTAGCTCTTCACCCTCCAAGTACTTGGTGAGCAACTCATCATCGGACTCTGCTGCCGCTTCCAAAAGAAGATGGTAATACTCTTCCACTTGGTCTTTCAATTCCGCCGGAACTTCCGCTTCTTTTCCGTCAATATAAGCTTTACCCGTTATTACATCGACAACCCCTTGGAAGTTTTCAGCGGCACCGATGGGGATTTGCACCGGAATCAACTTGTTGCCAAACTTGTCTTTTAGGGCTTCATAAACTTGCTGGAAATTAGCATTTTCCCGGTCCATTTTATTGACAAACACGATCCGGGGTAAGTCTCTTTCGTTTAAATAAGCCCAGACTTTTTCGGTGCCAACTTCCACGCCTCCGACGGCACAAGCCACTACTAAGCCGGCATCGGCAACCCGGACCCCAGCTTTAACCTCACCCACAAAATCAAAAAACCCAGGAGTATCAAGAAGATTTATTTTGTGGCCCTCAAACTCCACCGGAGCGAGGGAAGTATTAATCGTTATTTTCCTTTTAACTTCCTCCGCATCGTGATCCATGACGGAAGTTCCATCATCGACTTGACCAAACCGTTCAACCGCTTTGGTCTGATAGAGCATCGCTTCTGCCATCATTGTTTTTCCGCATCCGCCGTGGCCAACAAGGACAATGTTTCGAATCTTATCCACGCTATAACTCTTCAAACTAAACCCTCCTCGAATTGCGCAAAAAATCACATAACGTTAAGATTATTCTACTATCTTTAAGTATTTCCTCCTAAAGTTGATTATTTTATCCTCCTACCCCGCTATTTCTTAAAACCGGTCACCGTTTTCGCCGAAGCATAATCCCGGACCAATCCGGGTAAAATAGCAGCGGTAGATGTCCGGCTGAACGAAGACTGAACTTTACCCTGTCAGATCAGGCTGGCACCGGTGAAAGGAGGTCGAGCAAAGATCGGTTCGGGTACTGGTTATGGTTTAACCTTACCTTAATCGGTCGGCGCGAAGGTCCCAACGATTTGATCTGACTGCTTATCAGGTGGAGTTGTTGGGGCTGAGTTAAGAGCTCGTTTCTTGCCGCATAGTTAGGAAGTACGGTCTGCCGGATTAGGTAGGAACCGGGTTCGAGCAAAGGTTAACCTGGGTGCTAATCCCCGACCGCACCTGCGGTCAAGCGGTATCCTTGTTAGCCGGCGCAAAGGTCGGTACATCGCCCTTGTTTCCTGGAGGATTGTATCCTCCAGGTTTTACTTTCCGCGGCGCTCAATTCTGATATCCCTCTAAGATCCGCCATTTCTCTTGCGTTTCATGGCAAACGATCCCTGCCCTGAGGTCATCAATTTCCGCTTGGGGAAGCCGACTAATATTGACCGGGATCACCTGTTTTAAGGGGCCCGGCTTCTCGGGACTACCCGCGTAAACACCAATCTCATTCCCGTAGATCCCAACAAACTCCTGTTCCTCACACCCGCGACAGAGCGCGGACACTTCCTTGGCCAGTTCCACCTGATCCGTGGCGAAATGAGTGATCATCCAACCTTCATTGGTTAGTCTGGTAAGAAGCGCGGTCCGGGCGGATTGGGCGTGGCGCTCTTCCTTCCGCTCCTCATGTTGGCAACCGGTATACGAAGTAGTATATTCCAGGGTAAAACTTCTTTTGGGCAAGACGGAACCGTTAACAAAGGATAGTTCACCGGTGTTTGCCAGGAGGTAAAGTCCCCCCAAAACCAGTCCAAGGAGGAGGACCGGCCCTATCCTTTTCATCTTGATCGCTCCTCTTTCCATTTTGGGTTAAATTGCCCAAAAGTTGCCCGGCTTATACCCTAATTCTCTTCGGCGATCTCAAAGTTGGCGTAGACGTTTTGAACATCGTCATGTTCTTCCAAAGCCTCGACCAATTTGAGTAAACTCTCGCCCTCTTCCGGGGTAACGGTGACCGTATTCTTGGGAAGATAGGCCAGTTCGGCTTCTTCAATCGGAATTTTCCCTTCCAAAGAGTTGCGCACCTGTTCCAATTCGGAAAGGCCAGTGATTATTTCGTAATAATCATCTTCATCCCGGAGATCTTCCGCCCCG
>JAAZDX010000244.1 GCA_012512605.1 Bacillota bacterium | reverse complement strand
CGTTTTGCGGCCCGCCACCTCGGACATGAGGAACCGTCTTTTGTTCCCAACCAGGCTGGGGTCGATATGCTCAAAGGAACTGGTGGCTTTACTCACCCCATCGATATGCATCCCGCCTTTATGGGCAAAAGCGGAATTACCCACATACGGTTCCCGTCTGCTCAAACTGATATTGGCGATCTCCGCGATCTTCCGGGCTGTATAGGTCAGATTCTTCATCTGTTCTTCCGGAATACAGCGGTAATCCCTTTTCAACTGAAGGTTGGGGAGGATCGTGCTCAAGTTGGCATTGCCACACCTTTCCCCGAAACCGATGTAGGTGCCCTGGACATGGGTGGCCCCGGCCTCCACCGCCATGATCGAGTTGGCCACCGCCAGCCCACAATCGTTATGGGTGTGGATCCCGATCTTGGTCTTGAATTGTCCCGTTACAGTCTTGACGATCTCCGCGACCTCCGACGGAAAACAGCCGCCATTGGTATCACAGAGGACCAGACAATCGGCACCCCCATCAACAGCCGCCTGCAAAGTCTGGAGGGCATAGTCGGGATTGTTTTTGTATCCGTCGAAAAAATGCTCCGCATCGTAGATTACTTCTTTTCCCCGCTTTTTCATGAAGGCAACGGTTTCCTCGATCATCCGCAGGTTCTCTTCCAGTGAGGTCCGGATAATCTCCGTTACATGAAAATCCCAGCTTTTACCGAAGATTGCGACCACGGGTGTATCCGCGCTCAAAAGGGCTAAAACATTCTTATCCTGGTCAACCGGGATATCACGTCGACGGGTACTGCCAAAGGCCACCAATCTCGAATTTTTTAGCTGATGATCCCGCATCCGCCCGAAAAACTCCATATCTTTCGGGTTGGAACCGGGATTCCCAGCTTCAATGTAAGCAATCCCCAAATTATCTAGGGCTGCCACGATCTTCAGTTTATCCTCAACCGAAAAGGAGATCCCTTCCGCCTGGGCTCCATCCCGGAGGGTAGAATCAAAAATATCAATTCTGGGCCGCAAACCACTCACCCCTCTCTAAACCTGTGCTTCCAGTTTTTCTTCGTAGATCATCTTATTGATGGCGTTAATATACGAGAGGACACTGGCCTCAAAGATATCGGTACTGACCCCTTTCCCCGTAAAGAGCCGCCCGTTACGCCGGATCCGCACGAAAGCTTCACCCTGGGCATCCTGGCCTTCCGTAACCGAACGGACCTTGTAGTCTTCGAGGACAAAGGAATGGCCGACAATCTTCTCGATGGCCTCAAAGGCGGCGTAGACCGGCCCATCACCGGTGGAAACCTCCTCGAGCACCTTCGGTTCGCCGTTGGTCTTGCTCAGCCGGACCAAAGCCGTTGCCGTAAAGGTGTTCCCCGTGTTGATCACAAACTGTTCCAGCTTGTATACGGCCGGGATCTCCACTTTTTTCTGGGAGACCAGAACTTCCAGGTCGGCATCGTGGACCACCTTTTTCTTATCCGCCAGAACCTTGAACTTGGCAAAGGCCGCATCCAGCTCTTCTTTGGTCAGGGTATAGCCTAGCGCTTTCAAGTGTTCTTCAAAGGCATGGCGTCCGGAATGCTTCCCTAACACCATCTTATTTTTGTGCAGCCCAATCGATTCCGGGGTCATAATCTCATAGGTACTCCGGTTCGCCAGCACGCCATGCTGGTGGATCCCGGCTTCATGGGCGAAGGCGTTGGCCCCGACAATGGCCTTATTGGGCTGGACCGCCACGCCGGTAATATTACTGAGGAGTTTAGAAGAGCGGTAAATCTGATGTGTATCCACCCTTAGATCCGCGTCATAAAGGGCGTTACGGGTCTTTAAGGCCATCACAATCTCTTCCAAGGCGGCATTGCCCGCCCGCTCGCCGATGCCGTTAATCGTACACTCCACCTGGTTGGCCCCGGCCCGGACCGCCGCCAGCGAATTGGCAACGGCCATCCCCAGGTCGTTATGGCAATGGACCGAAAGGATTACTTGGTCAATATTAGGCACATTCTCCCGGAGGTACTGGATTAACCGGGTAAACTCATCGGGAGTCGTATAACCGACCGTATCCGGGACATTGATCCGGGTCGCCCCGGCGGCGATGGCCGCCGCAAAGACGCGAGAGAGAAACTCCGGGTCGCTCCGGGTCGCATCCTCCGCTGAAAACTCCACATTGGGACAGTAGTTCCGGGCGTAAGCCACCATCGCTTTCGTCCGGTCCAAAACTTCTTCCGGTGTCATTTTCAACTTATACTGCATATGAATCTCCGAGGTGGCGATGAAGGTGTGGATCAACGGATCCGCCGCCTGTTTTAACGCCTCCGCCGCCCGGTCAATATCTTTCTCATGCGCCCGGGCCAGACTGGCCACGGTACAGTCCTTAATCGTCTCAGCGATCGCTTTCACCGCTTGAAAATCACCGGGTGATGCAATGGCAAAGCCCGCCTCGATGACATCAACCTTAAGACGCTCCAGTTGCTTTGCCATCTCAATCTTTTCCTGAATGTTCATGCTGCAACCGGGGGACTGTTCCCCGTCTCTTAATGTTGTGTCAAAAATATACACTCGTCTGGCCATAATACTCCTTTCCGCTTAAAAAAGCTCCTCCCTGTTGTTTTTTTAAGCGCCGTTTCCGCTGTCCGTCACTTATTCCAACTCATCATCTTGCGCAGCTGTCGTCCAACCTGCTCAATCTGGGTTTCCTGCTCCATCCGGCGCTTGGCGTTAAAGTAAGGCCGATTGACCTGGTTTTCCAGCAGCCACTTCCGGGCAAAGCTCCCGTCCTGGACCTCCTGGAGAATCTTTTTCATCTCCTTCCGGGTCTCTTCGGTGATAATCCGTTTTCCGGTTGTATAATCACCGTACTCAGCCGTATCCGAAATGGAATAGCGCATTAAGCTCAGTCCGCCTTGGTAGATCATGTCGACAATCAGTTTCATCTCGTGCACACATTCAAAATAGGCGCTTTCCGGTTGGTAACCGGCTTCAACCAGCGTTTCAAAGCCGGCTTTCATTAGCTCACAGATACCGCCGCAAAGGACCGCCTGCTCGCCAAAGAGATCGGTCTCGGTCTCCTCCTGAAAAGTGGTCTCGAGGATCCCGGCCCGCGCGCCGCCGATCCCGGCCGCATAAGCCAGGGCGATGTCCATGGCGTTACCAGTCGCATCCTGATACACCGCGACCAAACAGGGGACCCCTCTTCCTTCCTGGAACTGGCTGCGGACCGTATGTCCGGGGCCCTTTGGCGCCACCATAAACACATTCACGTCCGCCGGGGGTACAATCTGGCCGTAGTGAATGTTGAACCCGTGGGCAAAGGCCAGGCTTTTGCCGGCGGTCAGGTGGGGGGCAATGCTTTCCGCGTAGATCCCCGGTTGTTTCTCATCGTTCACCAGAATCATAATAATGTCGGCTTGCTGCGCCGCATCGGCGGCCGTCGCTACCTTCAACCCGGCTTCTTCCGCTACTTTCCAGGATTTACTACCCGCGTAAAGACCAACAACGACATTCACTCCCGACTCATGTAGGTTCAAAGCATGGGCGTGGCCTTGGCTCCCGTAACCAATCACGGCCACTGTTTTCCCCTTTAAAAGCTCCAGGTTACAATCTTGTTCGTAATACATCTTTGCCATTTCTTATTCCTCCTCATTTTTTTCATAAAACTTAAGCGCTTGTGTGCCGCGCTCAATTGCGGTCAATCCGGTCCGGACAATCTCCACAATACCGTAAGGCTCCATCAATTCAATAAAGGCGTTGATCTTGGCTTGGTCGCCGGTCATCACCACCGTTAGGGAGTCGGTTGCCACGTCAACGGTGTTGGCGCGGAAAATATCGACCACCTCCATCACCGAAGCCCGCGTCGTCAGATCCGTCTTCACTTTAATCAGCGCCAGTTCGCGGAAGACCGACCGTTCTTGGTCGAGTTCCACCACCGTAAGCACGTTGACCAGTTTTTTAACCTGCTTTTTGATCTGGTCCAGGATCTGGTCATCACACCGCACGACAATGGTCATCCGGGAAATCTAGGGATCTTCCGTCTCGCCCACCGACAAGCTGTCAATGTTGTATCCCCTCCGGCTGAACAAACCGGCGACGCGGCTAAGCACACCGGATTGGTTTTCAACCAGCACCGACAGAACATGTCTGTTCATCGCTGTCCCTCCCTTATTTCTCGCTAAATTCGCGGTTTTTGAATTAGCTGCTAATATTTGGCAGGCCTGTTTTTATCCAGTATTTTTTCTATGTTTTAACATTTTTGGGTTATAGTAACGGTGGAAACGCCTTGTTTTATATACTATAAAGTCTGTCGCCCATGTCCGGCGGCAGACTTCTTTCCTGAACACCTTTGCCGGTAAGGTGAATCCTTGAATGTAGTAAAAAACCCCCGCCCTGCGTGAATACTACACCAGGGACGAGGGATCTATGCCACGTGTTACCACCCTAATTCATCTTTACCTTACGATAAAGACCTCTTGAGGTTCCATCAAACCTTCACCTGTAACGGGGCTGACCGTATCTTCTTACTCCTGAGTTTCGGAAGATCTGCTCCGGAGTGAGGCGTATCCCGAAATTCTGCTGATTTCCACCGACCATCAGCTCTCTGCAAGAATTGTCTCGGAAGACGAGTCTCCTTCATCGCATTAGTATCCGGTTTTCATATTATTTCCCCAAATTATATCAGCTGGCTTAACCGGAGTCAAGAAAATTAATTACCATCAATGTGAAATCTCTGTAAATAGGCTTGAGTCGCGTTCGGCCATGCAATTAAATAAAACCACCGTGTCTTGGCAGTAGCGTCCGGCCACTGCTTCTTGACAAGCGCTCTTATCTATACTAGAATTACCTTAAGTTATAATGGTAGTTTGGTAGAATGGTAGGAAATAAAAAGGAACAGGAAATAACCATAACCCGTGGTTCAAACCCGTGGTCAGATTGGGTTATCGTTATTTTACTGGAATTATGCGCTCCTACCCGGGGCGTTTTTCTTTTTTATTTTGGAAAACAAGGAATAAGGAGAGTGGACGAGATGCGGAAGAAAGGATTGTTGTGGGG
>JAAZDX010000243.1 GCA_012512605.1 Bacillota bacterium | reverse complement strand
TCTATGGGTTGCCGCCATGGTCATTCACAAGACCAGTAAGAACAAGGCCGCAGCCGAACTCATCATCAACTTCATGTGCGACCCGGAGATCGCCTTTAAAAATGCGGACTATATCGGGTACTCCAGCCCCCATACGGAAGTGGTAAAAATGCTCGATCCGGAGTTGGTTGCCGATAAAGCAGCCTACCCCAATGAAGAAGACCTGGTTAACTACGATATCTTTAAAGATCTCGGCGATTATTTAAAGGTCTACGACCGGATTTGGACCGAGGTAAAATCCCACTAAAGAGAAGCTAAGCCGCCCCCATCCTCTGCCAAAGGAAGAAATGGGGGCGGCTTTTTTTGGCCATTCGTATCCATGCTTTACTTTTCTAAAAACGGTCCAGGCTGTCGTGGACAAAGTTTACTGCCTCGTTTCCGTTTACCGGAAGACGCTCCTTAACATGGGTTTCGTTATCCAAATTACCGTTGGGCGTTTTATTTACTTCGGTGCTCTGGCTTGACCGCTTACTATCACCCACTTTAAACCGGGCAACATTTTCCCGTAATTTCGCCGCCTCCGCATCCAAGGCTTGGCTAGTGGCGCTAATCTCCTCAACCATCGCGGCGTTCTCCTGGGTCAGCTGATTTAGCTGCTCAATCGAAGTCCGGATCTGCTCGGCCGCTCCTGATTGCTCCCGCATCGCCGCGGCTACTTCCACAATCATATCCGAAGTTCTTTTTGTGTTCTCCACAATCTGCTGAAGCATCTCGGACGACTTTTGGATCAACACGTTACCACGGTCAACCCGCCGCACACTTTCGCTAATTAGTTCCTCAATCTCTTTCGCCGATTCGGCAGTCCGTCCCGCTAAATTTCTGACTTCGGCCGCCACCACAGCAAAGCCCCGGCCTTGCTCTCCAGCGCGGGCCGCCTCAACAGCAGCGTTAAGGGCCAAGAGGTTGGTTTGGAAGGCAATATCATTAACAACCTTAATAATCTCCGCGATCTGTTTACTACTGTGCGAAATCTCTGCCATGGCATTGATTGTCTCGACGATGGATTCCTCACCCTCAGTTACCGCTTCCAGGGTGATCTGCGCCACCTGGTTGGCCTGTTCGGCATTGTTGGACACACTTTGGATCGAAAAGGTCACCTCTTCGATGGTGGATGAGATCTCTTGCAATGACGAGGCTTGTTCCTGAGTACGCTGGGAAAGGTCCTGATTACCCGCGGCAATCTGCGCCGAAGCCATCTGAACATTCTCCGAAGAATGCACCACATTACGGAAAGAATCCCGCAAGTCTTTGGCCGTCAAGTTGAGTTGAACAGCCATATCGCCGATCTCATCCCGACGGTCAGTGGCAAATTTAACTGTAAAATCGCCCGCCGCCAGCCGTTTTAATTTTTCATGAAACCCCAAAATTGGTTTGGCGATCGAACGGGCGAAGGCGAGTCCAATAATGACCACGACGACGCAAATGACCGCCGCCAGGATTAATGCGAAGTTTCTTAGTTGATTGACGGCCGCAAAGGCTTCATCATAGTCGACCTTTACGTTCAAACCGACCAGTTGTTCACCTAGAGTAAGGGTGCTGGCGTTACCGATTACCTTCTTACCCCGCAGATCATCGTAGACAAAAATACGGTGGTAATTCCGGTCACCAGCGGCAACGGCCTGTGCCGCTTCCGCCGCGGCCGCAGTGTTAATTCTGGTCTGTAAAATCTCCATTCCCTGCTGGGACCGGGGCATCGTCAACAGGATCTGATTAGTATCGACTAAATAGGCATCGGCGCTTTTACCGATCGCATCCAGACCGTCAGTTAATGTCGAACTAATGCGTGAGACATTCAAAAAGAAGATCATGACTCCATTGAGCACACCCGAAGCATCACCATCACTATATACGGGCGTTGCAATCACTAAACAGTTTTCCTCTAATATATCCGAATAGAAGACCTTCGAAATGTTGGTCTGGCCGCGAAGGGCTTTTTGAAAATACTCTCGCTCACTAAGATCATCATTTAGACGGTTACGATCGGTCGAACTGACTACTTTACCTGCCCGGTTGGTAATGGAGATAAATGAAATATCGTAGCGTTCAATTATACTTTGCAAAAAGGGGGTTAAGACAAGGCGGTTGCGATTTTCCCACTGGAATATTTCGTTCTCGGTTACCCACGGGTCATCAACGTAGTAATTGAGGCTTTCATATACATCTTGGGTAGCCGCCGCGGCTTCAGCCACATTTTTTTGCAACTCAAACCAGTGTTCCAGATATCTTTGTTGTTGCTCATGGAATATTTTAATTTCCGTTTCGACCGCGTCGGTGAGTGCTTGATCGGCCAAAAGAAAGGAGGCTATTAACGCCACTAACATTGGAAGGAGACCAATCAATAAGAACAGGGTAACCATTTTGGGCATAAGCTTAAACCGATTAAACAAAACTACTCCCCCCTATGATAATTTCGACGTAATAAAATCTTTATCGACAATACTTCCTTTTTTAGTTAACCGATTAACGGCCTGTTAACCTACAGCAACACGATTTTTACGCAAGAAGATCCCCCCGCTCGGTAATGAACATTGTTCAACTTCGAAAATATTGGCCGCGACCCTGAGCGCACCAGGTCGGGGAGACAAGCGCAAAAAGGACCGTCGCCGGTCCCCTAAGTCTAATCCTCGCTCCAGGTCTTTATCAATGGCAAAATCTCAGTAAAAAAACCTCCGGTAGTACGTCGATCAATCAGACTTCCCCGCTCTGCTTTAAAGAGTGCACCATTTTCGCCAACTTTTTTTCTTCTTCAAAATCAATTTATCTTTTCCAAGTCGAGGATTATAATTAAGCGTTCATCCAGTTCACCCACGCCCTAAGGTGCTTCGTCTTTTGATTTAACCTAAACTTCAATATCGAGTGCGTCAATGAATCGCCCCATACCAAACAAACCTGATCTGTCCGCTCACCCTGTTTTGTTCTTATGGTTTGATTGTCACGGCTTGCTTAGATAGGCGACTACTTTTAAAAACATCTTTTTGGAAATGGAGGGGGGGAGCTTAGTAAATGGTATTCATAGATCAATTTGTCCAAGTCTGTGCTGAGCTTTAAAACATTACTGCTGATCCCCTGTTCACGATAACAACGGTATAACTCCTGCTTCTTTTCGTTAATCAGTCTCCGTAACTCAACTAAACACATTTTAATCATCCTTCCCATGCGGACCTTTAAACTATCTTTATCAACATTGATTTCAATTCGTACGGTAGAAACCAACACTAATCATTTACTCTTAACCATGGTCGCTATTTTGGTAATTATCGACATTGATATTATCCCTTTTTGGGCGTAATTTTACCATAAGGCCTTTTCCCCATTTTTATCTAGTGATTAACCCCTATCTGTGGTTACCCAATCTCCGGTCTAGTGGAACAAAAAAAGAGTGTCACCACTCCTTTCAGAATTGGTAACACTCCGCTCTTTGCGGTTGCCTTCCTTTTTACCTATTGCCCATCAAGCTTCACGATCCCTT
Organism: Bacillota bacterium; assembly: GCA_012512605.1. Lineage (GTDB taxonomy): Bacteria > Bacillota > UBA4882 > UBA10575 > UBA10575 > Capillibacterium. Next base: position 400 of record JAAZDX010000243.1, on the reverse strand, counting down.
CCCGAACCGCCGTAACGATCAGTTCGGCCGCATTAGTAACATTTAGCTTTTTCATAATATTTGCCCGGTGGTTTTCCACCGTCTTGAGGGCAATCATCATGCGCTCGGCAATCTCCCGGTTTTTAAAACCTTTCACGATCAGTTGTAACAATTCAACCTCGCGGGGAGTCAAACTCCGACCATGATTCTCTTTCTCCGTTATATAATCTTCCAGTAAAAGCTGGGAAATAGCTGGGCTTAAATACGTCTCATTGTTTAAACAAGCCCGAATGGCGATCATCAGTTCCTGAAAAACGGCACTTTTTAAAAGATAACCCCGGGCCCCATTTTTTAAGGCTTCCCGCACTACCTCCGGTTCGGAATACATCGAAAGGACAATTGGAATCGTCGGCAGATGTAG
>JAAZDX010000242.1 GCA_012512605.1 Bacillota bacterium | reverse complement strand
AGACGGTGAAGGTTCTTGTTGAGGAGGCGTAACCCCTTCGGAGCTTTTTCAACAAAGGTAACCGCCTGCGCCCCACGGCTTAAGGCCTCGATTCCTAACGTCCCGGCTCCGGCGAAGAGGTCCAAAACCCGTCCGTTAAGAAAGGTGGCGCCCAGAATGTTAAAGAGCGCCTCCCTCAACATATCCGTGGTCGGCCTTAATCCTTCGTGGGATGGCCCCAGCAGTTTCAGTCCGCCATATTTTCCGCCTGTAATCCGCATCTTAAACCTACTTCTCGTTACTGAAACTCGCCGCTTGTCGGCGGGAGGAAAATACTTGCCTTTTACCGTCTTGGTCTAGCCGCCGGAAATAATACCCGACAGCAGCTTTGAATTTATGGCGAAGTGCGCTTCTTACTCCACCGAAAATAGATAATAGTATAATGGTTGTCCGCCATAATATAATTCCACTTCTGCGTCGGGGTAGAGCGACTGCACTTTTTCCAGGACCCCTTCGGCTTCATTCTCGTTAATATCATGACCATAATAAATAGTAATAAATGAATCCTCAGCCTCAACACAGTGGGAAAGTAAATCAAGGAGAACCACCGAAGCATCCTTTCCTTTACAGGTGATATCGCCGTCTTTTAAGCCGATGATATCCCCCTCCTGGATTTCCAGGCCGTTAATGGATGAACCCCGGACCGCAAAGGTCACCTCGCCAGTTATCACCGTACTCAAAGCCCTGGTCATGGCCTCCTGATTATGGACCAGCGTTTCTTCCGGGGCAAAGGCCATTAGCGCCGCAATCCCCTGCGGGATAAATTTCGAAGGAACCACCGCCAGCGGAATATCGGTGAGTTCACTGACCTGCCCGGCGGTCATCACGATATTGCTGTTGTTCGGCAGAATAATCACTTGTTTCGCCGGGACCTTCATCACCGCATTGTATAGATCCTCAGTACTGGGGTTCATGGTCTGACCACCGGCAATGACCTCATCCACGCCAAGGCTGCGGAAGATGTTCTGAAGACCCTCGCCGGAGGCAACGGCCACGAGGCCAATCTCCTTATTGGCCTGGGGCGGATCATCCCGACGAAGTTGCTCCAGACGTTGTTGGCTCTGCTCAACCATGTTGTTGATGTCAATCTCCGACAATGAACCAAGATGAACAGCGTAGTCCAAGATCAAACCCGGATTATTGGTATGGATATGGATCTTGACCGTCTGCTCGTCCCCCACCACCAGGAGACTATCACCATGGGGTTCCAGATCCTCTTTGATTGTCTCCAAAACCATATTTTCCCCGCGGATAATAAACTCCGTACAGTACTGGAAGGTAATATTATCCGGGTCAAAATCATCCTCAACCGGCGCAAAAAGCGGTTTCTTCTCGGCCGGAACCGCCTTCTGAATCGCAATGGGCTCCCCTTTTAAGGCGGCAAGCACACCGTGAAAAAAGAAGAGCAGACCTTTCCCGCCCGCATCGACAACTCCAGCTTGTTTCAAGGTCGGTAACATCTCCGGTGTTCTGGCCAGCACTTCTTCCGCATGTTGGTAAACTTGCTCTAAAAACCGGATTGGATCTTCCTCTTTCCCCTGGAGTGCTTGGGCTTTTTCGCCTGCTTCTCTTACCACCGTAAGAATTGTCCCCTCGACCGGTTTCCGAACCGCCTGATATGCGGTGTT
>JAAZDX010000241.1 GCA_012512605.1 Bacillota bacterium | reverse complement strand
CGATTATCCTTTCCTATTTTACCCTTGTATTAGGGGAACTGGTCCCCAAGCGGCTGGCCATGAAGAAGGCTGAGCAAATCGCCTTTTTTGTGGTGTCGCCTTTATACTTAGTGTCCATCGGGGCTTCACCCTTTGTGAAGTTGCTCACAAGATCAACCAACTTTGTGGTGCGCCTTTTCGGAATTGACCCCCATGCTGATGAAAGACAGATCACAGAGGAAGAAATTAGAATGCTGGTGGATGTCGGGGAAGAAAGAGGGGCGATCGACGAAACCGAGAAGGAGATGATTAACAATATCTTCGAGTTTGACAATAAAATCGTCTCCGAGATCATGACGCACCGAACGGATATTGTTGGGATTCCAATCACGGCTAATTTAAAGGACATAATTGCCGTGGTTAACAGGAAAAAATTCACCAGGTATCCTGTGTATGAGGACGATATTGATGATATTATCGGGATCTTGCATATCAAAGACTTGATTCAGCTTTTAGAAGACAATGAGCAAGACTTTAGTTTGGAAAAGATCATGCGGCAGCCCTATTTCGTTCCGGAGTCCAAAAAGACTGACGAGTTGCTCAGAGAGTTACAGAATAGAAAAACCCATATGGCGGTGGCGATCGATGAGTACGGGGGTACTGCCGGGATCGTCACGATCGAGGATTTGATCGAGGAGATTGTCGGCAATATCTTTGACGAATATGATGAGGTGGAAAAGGAAGTCGAAAGGTTGGATGAAAACACTTTTCTTATCAATGGGGTGGCAAGCCTCGAGCGGGTAAGCGACGTCCTTGATGTGGAGCTCCCTGTCGATGACTACGACACCTTGAGCGGCTTTTTGCTCGGTCAATTGGGAAGAATACCGCGCGAAGAAGAGAAGCCGGTAATTGAGTTTGAGGGGGTAGTCTTTAAAGTTGAAGAAATAGCCGAAAAAAGAATCGTAAAAGTTAAAGCCTGCAAAGCATAGTCCCCTAATCGGAAAAAAGATAAAGCCCGCATCGCGTCGGGCTTTCTTTATTATTATAGATATAGTTAATAACCCCATAATTATTTGTCATTAAGGTAAAAAAACCGAGAAAGTTGGGCTTCTGGGGATGGATGAATTTTGCCCCGAATTGTCTAAATTAACAATATAGACAGCGCATATTAGCTATGATAAAATAAATGTAGCTAATATTTAGCCGGGAGTTGGTACGATGATTATCACCAGTACGGAAGCGCAGAATAACTTCGGGAAATACCTTAGACTGGTCGAACAGGAGGATATAATTATAACGAAAAACGGTAAAAAGGTTGCCCGTTTGGTAAAGTTTTTCGATAATGATGACTGCTTAATAAGGGAAGGTTCCTCCGCTTACAGTCATGAGGGAATGCGGGTATCCTATGAAGAGTTTTTAAAGATTGCGCGGGAAAGTGAAAACCGGTATGAATACATTGACGGTGAAATCTACTTGTTGGCATCGCCGAAATTCAGGCATCAAAAAATTGTGATGGAGCTCTTGATTCGCTTTTCATCCTGGTTTAAAGGTAAAAAATGTCAACCTCTTCCCTCGCCCCTTGACGTAACACTATATAAAGAAGGCAAGCCCAATGTCGTCCAGCCGGACCTGCTGGTCATCTGCGACCAAGAGAATATAAAAGAGGACGATACTTATATGGGGACTCCTACTCTGGTGGTGGAGATTCTTTCGGAGAGTACCAGAAGTAAGGATCTGATTAAAAAGCTGGATTTATATTTGCAGAGCGGGGTGGAGGAGTACTGGATCGTCAATCCTTTTTCCGAGGAGATCAATATTTATTGGTTTAAAGAAAAGGATATAGAGAAAATCATAACTTTTAAGACAGGGGAAAAAGCCGCATCTTTTGCCTTTCCGGACTTGTCCATAGATGTTGATGGGGTTTTTGATTGAGATCATAAATAAATTCTCTGTATGAAATGGAAAATTGACGAGGCCAAAGTTTTCCTCTATTCTTTTAAGTAGGAACCAAGATAACAATAAGGAAGTGTGGATTTATGATCCCTGAAACGGAAACGGGCGCTAATTAACACCTGCCAATGGTTTTAAGCTAAAATAGTCCAAAGCCTGGTTGATCGTGTCTAGATTGTAGATTTTTTTCTCTAAGCAAAACTGAATCACCAGATCGAAGGTGTCACTCTCGGAGAGGGAATAACCAGCCGCCGCTAGAAGTTGGCTGGTTTCTTCTTTGTTTAGCTCAAGGGCAATCGCTAGCGCGAGCACGGTGTTTTTCCCCGGATGGTAATCGGGGTTGGATCTTATTTTGGAAAAGTGCCGCCGGTCGAGGCCGACTTTTTTGTAGACCGCGGAATCATGCTCCCCTTTCGCGTCGATAAACTGGAAGAGGAGCTGTTGAAAGGAAGGCTTTCGTTTGCGCTTAACAAATTCTTCCAGTTCGGTATCGGCTACTCCTTGATAATAAGGAACAGATTCATAAAGAAGAACTGCGGATTGATTTTGGTGTCTTTCTATATATAACTGTAATTCAAATAATAGTTTATCAGAAAGCATGTGGTATCCACCCCCTAATTGTCGCCTATTATGCGACCAGATTATGGCGTTTTTCAAGTATTATTATAACATGAATAAAAAAGAAAGGATGGGCGCGATGAAGAGGGATTTGACCGAGATCATCTTTCTGCTAGACCGAAGTGGGTCGATGGGGGGACTTGAAAGTGATACGATTGGGGGATTTAATGCTTTTATTGAGAAACAACGCCAATTGGAAGGAGAAACCATTGTTACGGTTGTTTTGTTTGATGACCGGTATGAGATTTTGTGGAACGGGATTAGAGCCGAAGAAGCAAAACTGACGGAGAAGGAGTATTTTGTCAGAGGAATGACCGCTCTTCTGGATGCAGTGGGAAAGACCATCTTGGACGTTGGTTATCGGTTAGTACGAACAAAAGAGGAAGAAAGGCCGGGTAAGGTGATTTTCGTAATCACCACGGATGGCCGGGAGAATTCCAGCCGGGAATTTACCTACCAAAAAGTAAAAGAACTTATCAGGCACCAGCAGGAGAAGTACGGCTGGGAATTCATCTTCCTAGGGGCCAACATTGACGTGGCAAAAGAAGCCGACGCTCTTGGGATCTATAAAGAAAATGCCCATAGCTATGTGGCCTCCGAAGCCGGAATTCAAGAGATGTACAACGTAGCGCATGATTCGGTAGCAAAGATGCGGCGCAGTAATAAGCAATAAATGATACACAATCTAGTCGCTAGTGGTCTGGACAATCGGTTTTTTATTGGGTATTGGGCCCGGAAGATTCCGGGCTTTTTTTCTCAACAAGGAAAGGGATTGATATTATGACTATATTAGTATAAAATTGGCATTAAGTGGCTAGGTCCATACTGACTACCCTGTGCATGTCCAGGAGTCAAACATGGTAATTGGCATCTTGACAAGGTAAAGTACTGGCATTATGCAGAGTTACTGGAAAGGGATAAGGGGGGATTGAAGTGGATAAATTTTTTCGTTACATTATATTTGATATGCCCAATGGGTTAAGGCTCGCATTAATATTGTTATTGTTTTTAATAAACTATGGCGCAGAGTTTCTGATCAAACGGTCCGTATTAAAAGTTTACCGCAAAACGGAATCCGCTGAAGAAGCGGTGAATAAATTACGAATCTATAACCAATACTGCTTGGTAATACTGCAGATCGTTACGGTCGTCCCTTTAGAGTTTCTGGTTGTGAAATACTTTATCCGTTATGGGAAAACTGGGCGGATCATTTTTATGCTTATTGCTCCTTTTACTTTTTTAATGGTCATAAATGTTGGGCAATTATTAATCATCAATAAAACCTATAAGCGGATTCGCGGAACAACCGAATCCTTGTTTAATCAGATTAGGGATATTGCCTTAACCTTATTGCTGATCCTGTTGCCGATTGGGGTGATCGGAACCGTTTCTTCTTTTGCGGATGGGCTCGACATCGAGAGCAAGGCTTTAGAGGGTATTATCGCGGCCGCCACTCCAATTACGATGATGATTCTATTCAACCTCGCCCTTCCCTTTTTATATCCGAAATTATTGAAGGCTGTCCCTTTGGAGGATGAGAACTTAAGGGCACTTCTTGTTCGACTCTTTGCGAAAGCGGGAATGAAAAGCGCGCAGCTATATCAATGGCCGACAAAAGAAAAAAAGGTTGCCAATGCGTTGGTCGTGGGAGTAGTAAAACCTAAGGTTTTTATTAGCGACTACTTCCTGGAAAACGCTGAGCCCAGTGAGGTTGAAGCGATTGTCGCCCATGAAGTTGGACACCTTAAACATAAACATCTGATCAAACGTCTGTTGCATATCGTTGCGGGCATTTGCGAACTTTTTTTAGTAGGATTTATCCTGGAGTGGTACGAAAATCAAACCGGGCAGGAGGTTAATCAATATTTGGGAATGGCCATTCTCCTCGTACCATTTCTTTTATACATCTCGCTTGGGTTGTTGAAATACTACAGAAAGCAAGAAAACCAGGCCGATGAATTTGTCTTGAACATCGGCATTCAACCAGAAGTAATGATCAGTGCCCTACTTAAGCTAGCTAGATTAAACCATATGGTGTCTAAAATGAGGAAGTTGGACGAAAGGTTCCAGACCCATCCTTCGATCGCCAGGAGAATCAGGCAGATCGAAAAGATAAGTGGTTACAAGTATGATCTGAGTCTGTGAGATGACTGCGGTGAAAAAGCTGTGTTTCAGATAAAACGGAATCAGCCGTTTATATTACAAACTGATTTTTGAATGCTGGATAAAATATAATCCATAGGGCAACCGTTCTCTAGGGAAAGTGGATAACCAGCCGCCGATAGCAGGGGCTGGTTTCTTCTTTCGTGTACAAAAGAAACCAAAAATATTGCCCAAAAGGAGCCTTTTTTTGTGCCTGTAGACAATGATTTATCGTTTCGGTTCTTATATAATATAAGAAAAGTTGATTAACAAAAATGTTACTTAATTTTGAAGGTGGTTAATTGATGAAAGTAAAGATCACAACCTTAGTTGAGAACTCGTTAGGTGAACATTTAGCGCTCCGGAACGAACACGGTCTCTCTTTCTTGATTGAAATTGAGAACCCACGTATGCAGATCCTGTTTGACACTGGACAAAGCGGTAATTTTATATATAATGCAGGTTTGCTCGATGTCGACTTGGCAAAGACGGACAAAGTTGTTTTAAGTCACGGCCATTATGACCATAGCGGTGGGCTAAAAGCTTTTGTGCAAACCTTTGGTACCGATTTCGAGTTATTGGTGGGGACCGGGTTCTTTACTCCAAAATATGGGAATAATAATGGGGCTTGGGAGTATCTTGGCAATAATTTCAGCCGGGATTACTTGGTCCAAAACAAGTTTCATACTACTTTAATTAATGAGGAAAAAAAAGAAATTGGCCCCGGGGTTTATGTTCTGACAAATTTTCCCCGGACCTGCGATTTCGAAAAAACGAACAAAAGATTCTACACTTATAATGGTCAAGATTACGAACTAGATCGCTTTACCGATGAAGTAGTGATTGTTTTGGAAGTCAAAGCCGGTTTAGTCGTACTCCTTGGTTGTTCCCATCCGGGATTAGTAAACATCATTGAGGCTGTGCGTACCCGCTTCAATAAACCCATTCATAGTATTATTGGTGGAACTCATCTGGTGGAAGCCGATGCTGTTCGTTTGGAACGGACTTTCCAGTATCTCCAGGGTTTAAACCTTTCTTCCCTTGGCATATCCCATTGTACAGGGGAAAAGGCGACGGAATACTTAAAACAGACGGAAGAGCGTTTCTTTGTGAATTCGACGGGAACCAGTATTAGTTTTGAAAGTTGATTAACCGCTTTTTCTGGTTCAATCAAGAGATTTGCCAGAAACATCTATTTACTTTTGAAACGGGAGGCCCAAATGCAGCTTTTTGAAAATTGGCGCGGTCTATTTCAACTACCTGAAAGATTACGAAAAAGCCGCGGATTATTTCGGAAAAGCATATGCCCTGTTACCAAAGGACAAAAGGATTAAAATGAACTATGCCAAGGTTAAACTGGCCTAACCAGCGCAAAAGAGATACAATATAGTTGTATCTCTTTTACTTACAAATAAAGATGATATATACTTTCGAAAGGGGAGTTAAGGTGAAAAAAGTTGTGATTGCGGTCGATTCTTTTAAAGGAACAATGAGTTCAATAGAAGTATGTACATTCATTGAGACAGGTTTCAAATCGATCCTACCAGAGCTTGAAACAGTGAAAGTACCAATTGCCGATGGCGGGGAAGGAACCGTTGATGCCTTCTTGGCTGCGCTTGGTGGGGAAAAGATCAAAGTTCGCGTAAAAGACCCCCTGTTTCGAGAGATTGAGTCCTTTTACGGGATTCTTCCCGACCAAAAAACGGCGGTTATTGAGATGGCGGCGGCCTCCGGGCGACCGTTGGTCGAAGGGGAAAAGAACCCTTGTTTAACCTCTACTTACGGGACCGGCGAATTAATCATTGATGCCTTGAACCGAGGTTGCAACAAACTGATCATCGGGATCGGGGGGAGTGCAACCAACGACGGAGGAATCGGCATGGCGGCAGCCTTGGGCGTTAAATTTTTGGACGAGGCAGGTAATTCCATCTCCCTGAACGGAGAAGGCTTAGCCCAGTTGCGGCGGATCGACACTTCGGAGAAGGACACGCGGATCGATCACTGCCAGGTTTTAGTCGCCTGTGATGTGGACAATCCGTTATATGGGGAAAATGGTGCCGCCTACATCTTTGCGCCGCAGAAGGGCGCTGACCAAGCGATGGTGGAGGATCTGGACCAAAACCTCCAAAATTATGCGGCGGTTCTGCACAAGGATCTCGGCCTTAGTGTTCAGGAGATTCCCGGCACTGGCGCGGCGGGCGGATTAGGGGCTGGACTGGTTGCTTTCACTCCCGCGGAACTTAAACCGGGCATCGAAATTATCTTAGATGCCGTTGAGTTTAGTGCGGTTATCGCCGATGCTGATATGATCATCACCGGTGAAGGGAAGATCGACGGACAGAGTCTGCGGGGGAAAGTGCCGATTGGCATCGCGGACCGGGCAAAAGACAGTGGCGTACCGGTCATCGCCATCGTCGGCGACGTTGGCGAGGGGCTTGAGGCCATCTATCAACGGGGCATTACTGCTGTCTTTAGTACTAACCGGGTTGCCGTTCCCTTTACTGAGGCTCGCCTCCGCGCGAAAGAAGATCTGGTGGCGACCAGTGAGTCGATTGCCCGTCTTTTGAAGATTGCCGGGTGGTAAAAAAGTTCTCCCGTTCTCTTTATTCCTGGGAGTCAGAAGCATAATCAGATCGGGTTTGGTTAAGGCTTTAAAATACAATTCGGATGTGTTACGGAGATTACCATGAACATGAACATTTTAGTAATTGATGCCCAAGGTGGCGGCATTGGCAAGCAGCTTGTTGCGGCGATCAAGCAAAACATTGCTGACGCGGTGGTCACCGCGGTTGGGACCAACAGTACGGCTACCGCAGCCATGCTGAAAGCGGGAGCCGATTATGCAGCCACCGGCGAAAATGCCGTTGTAGTCGGCTGTCGTAAAGCAGATGTTATCGCCGGACCGATCGGGATTGTCATCGCCGATGCTCTTTTTGGCGAGATTACGCCGCGGATGGCGCGGGCTGTAGGGCAAAGCGCGGCCAGAAGAATTTTGGTCCCCATCAATCACTGTGATAACATTGTGGTCGGCGTGGCTGATTTGTCCATCTCGGCAATGGTTCAAGGCGTCGTCAAAGCGATTCAAGCCCTTTGCTAGTAAGTAGCGAGGCGGTCCCTATTCGGTTAGTCCATGTAAAGTTTACGAAAAAGGTGTAAAATCTATCCGTGCGAGGATGAACCTGGGTTTTAAAGAATGATTGTTTCCATACAGCACCCGGCGGGGTGCTTTTTTGTTGTTCATTAAACGGTATAAAACCAGAATATAACAAAATTCCATATTCATCAGCTAATACGCCATTTACAGAAGGGACCGAACGTTAGTAAAATGGATTTGTTAATAATTATTTATTGTGGGGTGGTGTTTTGAAAAAAATCGCCTTCATTGGGGCTGGTAGCTTTGGATTTACTAGAGATCTCGTCCGGGATATTCTTTCTTTTCCTGCTTTGGCGGACAGTACGATCGCACTAATGGATATTGATCCGGAACGATTATCTTTTATCAAAGAAGCGGTCGATAAAATAGTTGCCGCGGGGAATTATCCAGCCAAGGTAATTGCCACCACCGATCGGGTGGAAGCCCTGAAAGATGCGGACGGAGTCGTCTGTACCATCCTGGTTGGGAGCGTTGATGTCTGGCGTCATGATATCGAAATTCCCAAAAAGTATGGGGTAGATATTAATGTGGGTGACACCCGGGGACCAGCCGGTATTTTCCGCGCTTTAAGAACCATCCCGGTGATGCTTGATATTTGCCGCGATATAGAAAGATATTGTCCGGAGGCGATCTTTCTTAATTACACAAACCCCATGGCCATGCTCTGCCGGGTGATGCAAGAAAAATCGAAGGTTAATGTAACTGGTCTTTGCCACAGTGTGCAGGGAACAGCCAGCATGCTGGCAAAATGGATCGGCGCTCCCATGGAGGAGATCACCTATTTGTGCGCTGGTATTAACCATCAGGCCTGGTATCTCCAGTATAAATGGAACGGTCGCGATGCATACCCCTTAATTCGGGAAGCAATAAAAAGACCGGAAATTTACAACGAGGAACAGGTGCGCAACGAAATGTTTCTGCACTTGGATTATTATGTGACCGAATCAAGCGGCCATAATTCGGAGTATAATGCCTGGTTTCGCAAACGCCCTGATTTAATCGAACAATACTGTACCCATGGGACCGGATGGAATCCTGGACATCATGCCTACATTTTGAATGAGTATCGCCGAATGGAACATACATGGAAAGATGAGATTAAGGCGTGGTTGGCGAAGGATGAGATCAATCTCGACCGCGGACAAGAGTATGCCGCATACATCTTCAATGCGGTCCTTGGCGACGGAACGGTCTTTGAGTTTAACGGCAATGTCCGCAATTTCGGCCTGATTGATAACCTGCCGGAAGGCTGCTGTGTGGAGGTTCCAGTGTTCGCCTCCCGGCGCGGTCTTGATCCCATTCGTGTCGGTTCCCTTCCCGAACAGCTGGCTATCCTCAATAATATTAGCGCCCGCTGTGAGGAAATGGCGGTTGAAGGAGCATTAACCGGGGATCCGCGAAAAATATTCCATGCTATTTGTTATGATCCTTTAACCTCAGCGGTTTTAAGTTTGGCGGAGATCAAAACAATGGTCGACGAGATGTTCAAGGTCAATGAAAAATGGTTACCTCAGTTTAAGCATTTTAATTGATCTAAAATTTTGTTATCGATAGGGCAAGACCGATTTACTAGATAATATTTATTAGCTGTAATTAAATAACTTCTGATTTTAGTGTAATTATCTTTGGATTAATAACCAATTTTAAACTGGGGTTCTTTTTTAAAGGAGGAACCTCGGTTTTTTTTAAGAAATGTATTAACAATTAGGAAACCATTAGGAAAGGAATCTGAAACCTTTGGTTAAAAAGAAGTACATCACTGGCTTGCTCCGGGATTTCTTCAAGAGCGTACAAGGGACTCTGATTTTGTATTTTGTTACTATCGCCGTCATCCCCACCTTTCTGTTGGGTTTTATTACTTACTCGACTTCTTCGCGAATAATTGATAATAAAGTCCAAATCTATGTTGAACAAATGATCATTAAGGTTAAGGAGAATATTGAATACTACTTCCGGGATTTGCAGAGCCTGGCGTATATGATCTCAGTAAATACCGACTTACTTACTGCTTTACGGGAAGAAACTTTTTTAGACCGGTGGAAGGAGATTAATTATAATAACAAGCTGAAACATTTTCTTGCCAGTCTCACCAGCACGCGGGCGGAAGTCAGAGGGATTTACGTAGTATCCGAGGATGAAAGGAGGATTTATTCCAGTGGGCCTCCGATTCTAATCAGTTATTTACAGGGATATGACTGGTACCAAGCGATGGTCAATTCCGATGAACATCTTTTCATTACCGACATCCATGAAGATAATTATGCTGATGCGCCGTATGTTAACCCCTCAAAAGTAGTTACCTACGCGCAACGGATCACCGATCTGGACGGAAGAAAGCTAGGATGGGTCTTGATCGATCTTAATTACAGTTTTGTCACTAAAATGCTGGAGAGGTTGGAGTTATGGGAGCAGGGCCAAGTTACGGTCTTGGACTCAAAAGGAAAGTTGATCTTTGGGGATCAAGCGGCGGCTGCCAGGTATCAGGAGAATAACTTTCGTCAATTGTACCTTCGGGATTGGGGCAGCCTGTTACAGATAATTGAGGGGAAGAAGGAGCTAGTTGTTTATCAAGCGGTATCGTTCTGCGGTTGGAAGGTCATTTTTTCCATTGACTATGGCATTTTGCAGAAAGAAATCATTACGCTCCGGAATATAATTTTAGTGATGGCCATTTTCCTGTTGGGTGGGTCCATATATTTGGCCGTGCATTTTGCGGGAAAAGTGTCTGGTCCGGTCCATATCCTTTGTGACTCTATGAAAGAGGTGGAAGAGGGGAACCTCGAAGTCGCCATCCGGATTCGGAGCATGAAAGAATTTAATCGGTTGGCTGCTAGTTTCAACCAAATGGTCGAACGGATCCGTAATTTGATGGATAATATTTATGAAGTCCAGCAAAAAAAGAGACAAGCCGAGTTAAATGCGCTGCAAGCTCAGATTAATCCGCATTTTCTCTATAATACCCTCGATTCTTTACGTTGGCTCGCAAAGATCCATAATATCGAAGAGATTGGGAAGATCATTTCCGCTCTTGAGAATCTGTTACGGGCAAGTATTACTAAGACCAATGACTTAATTACCATTGGCGAGGAGATTGAAAACGGCCGTAATTATCTGGCTATCCAGTTGTTTCGCTATGGAAATAATTTTACCGCCACTTTTGGCATTGATCCGTCGGTTACAAGTTACTTGACTCCGCGTTTAATTTTACAGCCCATTGTGGAGAATGCAATTTATCATGGCGTTGGTAACATGATTGGTGGCGAGATCGAGATCGGTGTGCATTCCGATAGCACCGGAATAATCTTTGAAGTGTTGGATAATGGTCCCGGAATCGATCCCGACAAGGTTAAGGCCATAATAGAAGGTAAACATAAAAACAAGGACCGCTTTAGTGGTTTTGGTCTAATGAATGTCGCGGAACGAATCGGGCTTTACTTCGATCGGGATTACGAGTTTAAAATTGAAAATCGGGACTCCCAGGGAACCCGCATTTTAATCCGGATTCCCCGGATTAGCAAACTTAATGAAAGGAGTATCGCAAATTGGGTAAAGTAATGATCGTTGACGACGAGATGTTAGTTCGGGTCGGTCTCCGCTCGACCATTTCCTGGGAGGAATATGGTTTTACGATCGTTGCCGACGCTGCTAACGGCCATGAGGCAATTCAAAAATTTGCCGCTGCCGACCCGGACATCTTGATTACTG
>JAAZDX010000018.1 GCA_012512605.1 Bacillota bacterium | reverse complement strand
GATTGGCATGGGAGAGACGGGGCCAGTCTTCTTCCTGGAGGTTTCCCGTCCGGATCCGCTGGTTATCAACGCCTGCTTCGGAACAGAGTAGTTTCATCGCCAGCTGTTCCTTGGACATCTCAAGGCTAAAAACGACCACGGGAATCTTCAGATTAACCGCCACATATTCGGCAATATTCAAAGCAAAGGTCGTCTTGCCCATACTGGGGCGGGCGGCCAAAATAATTAAGTCGGAAGGTTGGAACCCTGCGGTCAACCGGTCCAAGTCACTAAACCCGGTCGGGACACCAGTCACCGCACCGCGGGATTCATAAAGTTTTTCGATCTGTTCAAAGGTCTCGATCAGAATGTTTTTCAAATTAACCATGTTCCGGCCGGTCCGCCGGTTGGCAATGGAAAAGATCAGATGCTCGGCCCGGTCGAGGATGTTACTTATTTCATCCTGGGCATCGTACCCATAACCCACAATCTCCGTCGCCGCGTGTATTAACTGGCGCAGCAGCGATTTTTCTTCCACAATCCGGGCGTAAAACTCAATGTGGGCGGCGGTCGGCACTGAGCTGGCCAGTTCGGTCAGGTAAGTAACCCCTCCGATCTTTTCCATCAGATCCTTTTGGCGCAATTCTTCCGTCACTGTCACCAGATCCACCGGTGCGCCCCGGGTGGTCAGGGCTAATACCGTTTGGTAGATCAAGCGGTGGGCATCTTTATAAAAATCTTCCGGGCGTAAAATCTCCATTGCCCGGTATATAGCCTCTTTCTCCAGAAACATGGCTCCTAGCGTCGAGCGCTCCGCGTCTAGGTTCTGGGGAGGGATCCGATCCAACAACATACCATCACTCATTTCTACCCCTCCTTGTGCAAATAATCGTTATCTCTCCATTGATAAATAAAGCCGCAAAGAACTGCGGCTTTTGACTTCGACCTTTAATTGGCCAAAATTAATGGGTAATAAAAACGTGGTCCATCAGTTCCTTCACCGTCGCCGCTGTCCGGACACGGATCCCATCGAGCAGTGGAGGAATCTCATCCTTATTCTCCACCGGGACAAAGACTTCCTTCACCCCGGCTTGCTTGGCACCATAAATCTTTTCAAAGATGCCGCCAACCTCTTTTACCTTGCCTTGGATCGAAACTTCCCCGGTCACGGCAATATCCTGGCGGATCGGACGCTGCAGAAGACAGCTGATCACCGCCAGGGTAATTGCCACCCCGGCCGATGGTCCGTCGATTTTCCCCCCACCGACGATATTGACATGGAGATCATAGTCATTAAGGTCAAGACCGGTTAATAAGCGGACCACAGAAGCGGCGTTGAAGACCGAATCTTTCGCCATGGAACCAGCCGTTTCATTGAACCGGATCTTCCCCTTACCTTTTTCCGCCGGAAAACTGACCGCTTCGATCTCAATAATCGATCCAACAAACCCGCTAACCCCTAAACCATAGATCCTGCCGATCTCGCCCTGGGCGCTCCCGCGGGCTTTCGAGAAGGGCGTCATCCGGCCAGTCCGGATTACTTCCAATAAGTCTTCCTTCCGAACCCGTACGGTCAGATCGGGTTTTTGTTTGTACTGTTCGTATAAGGCTAACCCATAAGCATCAGCCAACATCCCCACGGCTTTACGGCCTTCAATCGAATATTCGCTGATAATCCGGGGTACTTCCGGTTCCAACTGTGCGCCAAGACGCCCGGCAGCACCAACGATAATCTGTTCAATCGCTTGTTTCGACAACGGTTCAAAAAAGACTTCCGCACAACGGGAACGGAGCGCCGGGCTAATCTCCGACGGATCCCGGGTCGTCGCCGCCACCAAAATGAAATCGGCCGGTGCCCCTTCTTCGAAGAGTTTTTTGATATACTTCGGTACACCCGGATCATCCGGATCGTAATAGGCCGAATCAAATTTAACCCGCTTGTCTTCCAATACTTTTAATAACTTGTTCATCAGAATCGGATCCATATCACCGATCTCATCAATAAACAGGATCCCACCATGGGCTTCGGTGACCATCCCGGGTTTAGGCTCAGGGATAGCACTTTCGGCCAGGTCCCGTCGGGCCCCTTGGTAGATGGGATCATGCACCGAACCCAGGAGCGGGTTGGTCACTTCCCGGGGATCCCACCGCAGAGTGGTTCCGTCTACTTCAATAAAGGGCGCATCCGCCGCAAACGGCGTATATTCGATCCTCTTCGCCTCTTCTAAAACCAGACGGGCCACGGTTGTTTTCCCCACCCCCGGCGGTCCGTAAACGAT
>JAAZDX010000240.1 GCA_012512605.1 Bacillota bacterium | reverse complement strand
TTTATTTCCACGTCCAACCCTCCTTACGCCAAACTATCCTCAAGTTTTAACGCCAGTTCTAAATCGAGTTTGTGTCCGGACCGGACCGCCACAATCTCGCCCTCCAACGGGCCCAGTAAGTAGAGATCGCCTAAGATATCGAGGATTTTATGGCGGACAATCTCATCGGGATATCTTAATTCATTTAAATAACCATCTTCCCCAACAACAACAGCAATATCCATATTACCCCCCAGCGCCAAGCCTTGTTTACGCAAGGCCTCAAGCTCGCGCCAGAAAGCAATGGTTCGGGCTGGTGCGATCTTTTCCCGGAAAGTCTCAGGGGTGATTAGATATTGGGCAAACTGATTACCCGTGACTTTATGGTCGGAGGTAAAGCAGTAAGTGACCCGAAAGCCCTCGCCGGGAAGGGCAATCAGATAGGCACGGGGGTCTTTCCCATCGGTTACCCAGACCGGTTTAGTAATCTTCCGTACTTTCCGTGGTTTTTCCTGAACGAGTAACCCCACCCGGAGGATTTCCTCCACAAAAAAGCGGGCGCTACCATCTCCAAGCGGTATTTCCGGACCATCCACCGTAACTAGAAGGTTGTCCACGCCCAAGCCATGAAAAGCAGCCATCAAATGTTCAATCGTCTGAATCCGCCACTCCCTCGTCCCTAAGGCGATGTTACGTGTCGTATCAATTATATGGGCTGGCTTGGCCAGCAAAACAGGTCGATCCGGCAGATCAACCCGGCAAAACCGAATTCCAGTATCGACCGGCTGGGGAATCAGTTCCACTGCCACCATTTTCCCGGAATGAAGGGCTTGGCCTCTAATAGCAATTTTATTCTGCAAAGTTTGCTGAAACCCTTTCAAAAATACACCCCCGAACCAAAATAATATTATCTGGCTTAGTATAACATTTTTTCGTTAAGTTTTTAATAGTTTTTTATATTTTTGGCCAACTTCCGATTGGGGATTCGACAGAACCATAGTGGGCTTCCCTTCTTCCACAATTACTCCCTGCTCCATAAAGATAATCCGGTCGGCCGCCCGCGAGGCAAAACCGACTTCATGGGTGACTACCAGCATCGTGGTCTCCTTCTGCCGGACAAGCTCCTCCATGATCTCAATAACCTCACTGACCAGGATCGGATCGAGGGCCGCGGTCGGTTCATCCCAGAGCATCAATTGGGGTTCCAAAGCCAAGGCCCGGGCGATCCCCACCCGCTGCTGTTCGCCACCGCTTAGTTCAGCCGGGAAATTCAAAGCGCGTTCCTTTAATCCAACCCGGGTTAAAGCCTGCATTGCGCGGTCTTCGGCTTCCGCTTTATCCTGTCCATAAATGCGTAGCGCGAAGGCGACATTTTCCATGACATTAAGCCGGCGGATCAGGTTGAATTGTTGAAAGACAAAACCAATCCGGCGGCGGAGTCCCGATAATTGCGCAAATGGCAGACCTGTTACTTCAACCCCGTCGAAGATAATCTGGCCGTCATCCGGTTCGGTCAAGCGGTTAATGCACCGGACTAAAGTGGATTTTCCACATCCACTCGGCCCCATAATTATTATCGTCTCTCCTGGGAAAATATTGAGGTTTATTCCTTTTAAAACCTGGCGCTTTTGGTAACTTTTTTTCAATCCTCGAATCTGCAGTAAAGGATGTTGCGCGGTGGTGTTCATTTCATCACCATCTTCCGTTGGTTTAGCTTTTGCATCAGTCCGGGCCGACCGGCCGGGATCACAATCTCCCGCAAAACCGTGGTAAAATTAAACCCAAGAGCATAACCGGCGACCACTTCATCCAGGTTCAAACGGTGAAACTTCTCGGCCATCCGGTAAAATAGGAGGCCAAAAAGGGCACCGACCAGTAAGAAATAGCGGTTCGGAAAGTAGGGAATTTGCGCCCCCGACAGGTTGATCGTCGCCCACAACCATACTCCACCCAGGCCCGCAGCATAAATCCCTGGTAAGAAGCGGTAGAGCGCCGCCACTTTTCGCCGCTCCAAACCCGCCTTCCCGGTTGTTTCCCGGTGCGGAAACAACAGATCCAGATGGTGCAAAACCGCCAGAATCGGGGCCTGATCCTGCAAAAAGATTAAAACCGCCAGAATCAGCACAGCCAGGGCGGCGATGACCCCTTGTACTTCCCCTAAGAGCCGCGCGACCTCATTACGGACATCCGGTTGGAGAATCCCCGCGGGCAACGGCAGAATCCGGACCTCTTCCGAATCGAAGAAGCTATTGACCAGACGGGCAACTTCTTTCTGGTCATAGTCTGCGTTCAAAAAGAGTTCCACCTTTTCTCCGGGCAGGGTTTCACCCCCCAAATAACGGTCCAAAAGGCTAATCGTCTTGGCGATCTCTTCATCCTTCAATTTGGGGAGGGACGACTTGATCTTTTCCAACTCCCCCATGACGAGCAGCACATTACCGGCCGAGAGCTCATCAAAACCCTTCTCTAAAGGCATTAACCCTTGGCGTAAGGCCGTAAAATCAAAGGTCGCAAACTGCTGCAAGCTCTGATCCGTGACCCCCGTTAGCTCGGCAAGGGCGGCAAAACCGGTACTTCCCCCACCCAAAACGCTTCCGACTTGGTCCAACTGTCCGGCCAGCTTCGCCGTCTTCTGCTCCCAGTCGAGCAAGGTATGGACTAATGGATTAAACCGGTTAATAAAATCATCCAGGACCTGTGCTTTCGCCCGTAAATCCCCGATCAAGGCTTGCAACTCCCGGTCCAGGCGGCCCATCTTTTGTCCCAGATCGCCAAAGTACCCCAGGTTCTGCGGGACAAAGCCCAAGCGGGTAATGGCATAGATCCCCTCCAAACCACGGAGGGCTTTATCCAGTTGGTTTTCCACCCAGCGGAGCCGGGCTAAATAATCGGCCATGTTTTGCAGTTCGTGACTGGTCCCTTCTAGTAAAGAAGCGATCCTTTGGATCTTCGCCAGATCCGCATTGTCCGCACCCAGACCATTAATACTGTTCAATGCAGCCTGAATCGTCTCTGCCGCCGTGATCACTTGCCGGGCTTGCGTCGGCAACTCCTGAAAAGAATTGAACTGGCCGAGAAAACTAAGGGCTTCATCCAATGCTTCCGCCAATTGTTGTTTGGGACTGTTGATAATGATGTTTCCCACAATCTCCCCGGCTTTTTGGTCATCACCCAATAGCCGCGCCGATGCGGCGGTAAAAGCGGCCGAATCACCCTGGATAATCAGCCCCGGTAGCGCCCCATCTTCCTCTTCGGCCGTGACTTTCACGATCACATCCTGGGCACCGACTGCTTCCCCGGCAGCCAAGGGATGCTCAGTGTCATCAAAGAGCACCAAAAGATCACCCGGATTGAGCGTAACCCCTTGGGCGGGAATCACTTTTACCTGTCCGGCGTAGGAAAGGAGAAACCGCTTCATCTCCGTCATGGTCAGGAGCAATGCTTCTTGGTCATCGCTGCTTTTCCCGGAGGTAACATTTCTAATCAGCGAAACGCCACCTTTACCCGCCAATAACTCCGTCAGATTACGTCCGACCTCGATCGGGTTGTCCACGTGATACCCGGCCGGAAACCCGATTTCCAA
>JAAZDX010000239.1 GCA_012512605.1 Bacillota bacterium | reverse complement strand
TTTTGGAGGCGCAAGTAGAAACCGAGGTGGTCGTGGGCGGAGTAGTCAGTGGGTGGCGCCGCTTGACCACGAAAACGGGGAAAACCATGGCCACTTTCACGCTGGAGGATCTCTCAGAAGCCATCGAAGTACTGGTTTTTCCGCAACTATACGAAAGAATTGCGCAGGAAGTCGCCAATGACCGGATCGTATTGGTAAAAGGGCGTATTGAAGCGGATGATGATGACCGCAAGTTTTTGGCGCAACAGATCCGGTGTTTGCCGGAGAAACCGGAAGGATGACGGATGAAAAAGCCTGAGCTAGTTTGGGAATGGACGGATAAACGGGGGGCAATGTTTTATGTCGCACACCGGAAATAAACCTTATTTCAGGCATTATCTTTTAGTTTACATTTCCGCTTTTAGCTGGTAATATGAGTATGTGATACCGCTCTGTTCTTTGAACAACGTAGCAATAAATGAAGAAAAATGGTAGCAGTCATCGCTTTAGGGGTCGCACCAGAGTTTTACCAATGATTTTCGTCCCATCTTCGCAATTACTTTTCGATAAGATGAACCACATTACACAACAACAATCCAAGTAAAAGATGATGTTTAAATCGGAGTAAAAGCAGAGCAGTATACAAAAAGACCGGGGAAACATGACCACCCGGTCTTTTTTTTATGTTCTTTTTTGTTTTAAATAATCGTCCACGCTGTAATCATCGAATAAGGTGAGCCCCGCGGTAATCGGTTTCGATTGGCTTCAATTTTCGATGATGGAGTTTTTTATACGTGCGACGGTTGTTTTCGCGGATTTGAGTGAGAAAACTTATCTTAAGTAGATAAAAAGAAACCCGAAAGTGAATTTACGTCATATCATAAAAATATAAAAAAATCTGTTACTAAAAAGAAGGAATAGAAAGAATACGTGGCGAAATTACTTATAGTTTCTTTCATTTAATTTCAATTTGTTTCTATCAGTGGTTTCATTAGTATTCTAACTTTAAATTTCACTAGTTGTCCTATACTTGTTTTCTGCAAAATCTATATAGAAAGGAGGGAGAGAACAAAAAGTAATTATTAAATAACTTTTCCCCGAAATAATAAAAAATTAGGAGGGTTTACTAGTGAAAAGAACAGTTTTGTTCCTTCTCTTGGTCGTGTTGTTGGTGGTTTCCATCCCGAGCATGGCTGCTCGTCAGCCCAATATCGGCTGTGCGATCTACAAGTTTGACGATACTTTTATGACTGGCGTGCGGAATGCCATTATGGAGAGGGCAAAAGGCAAGGCCAGAGTAGAGATGGTTGACAGCCAGAACTCGCAACCGATCCAGAATGACCGGGTCGACCTCTTCATTACGAAGAGAGTAGACGCTTTGGCCATCAACCCGGTGGATCGCGCGGCGGCCGGTGTTATTATTGACAAAGCTAAAAGAGCCAATATTCCGGTTGTCTTCTTTAACCGGGAGCCATTTGCTGATGATATGCAGAAATGGGATAAGGTCTACTACGTGGGTGCCCGGGCTGAGGAATCGGGGACCATGTCCGGTGAGATCATCCTTGACTATTGGAAGAGCAATCCGAAAGCCGACAAAAACGGCGACGGCGTTCTTCAGTATGTCTTGTTGATGGGTGAACCCGGACACCAAGATGCTGAGCTCAGAACCGAGTATTCGATCAAAGCCCTGAAGGACGCCGGGGTCAAAGTCGAGTGCTTGGCTCAAGATACAGGTATGTGGAACCGGGTTAACGGGCAGGAGAAAATGGCAGCATTCCTGGCCAGCCATGGGGATAAGATCGAAGCTGTCTTTGCCAACAATGACGACATGGCTTTAGGTGCAATCGAGGCATTACGGGCAGCCGGTTATTTCCGCGGTGGAAAGTTTATGCCGGTCGTTGGGGTGGATGCGACCGCTCCGGCCCTAGAAGCCTTGAAGGAAGGAACCTTGCTAGGCACCGTCCTTAACGATGCTAAAAACCAAGGATACGCCACTCTTGAACTGGCATATGTTCTAGCTCAAGGTAAAACCCCAACCAAAGAAAACACAGGCTATGAAATCACCGACGGGCAATACGTCTGGGTGCCGTATCGGAAGATCACCATCGAGAACTGGGAAGAAGCTTTATAATCAGCCCAACATAATCGGAACCTAAATTTTGCGATTGCAAACAGGGCAAGGGGGCAATTGGCATAATATGCTCCCTTGCTCTCTCTCAAACTCAAACGTAAAGATACGTCGTGAGAAGGGATGACGGGGGGCGTTATGATGTGAGTACTAATACATATATTCTAGAGATGAATAACATGTACAAAGAATTCCCCGGTGTTAAGGCACTGGATGATGTGACGCTAAAAGTGCGTCCCGGGACAGTGCACGCGTTGATGGGAGAAAACGGTGCCGGGAAGTCAACGTTGATGAAATGTCTCTTTGGCCTCTATAAACCGGATGCCGGCGAAATCCTCTTAAAAGGGGAAAGAGTGGAGTTCCGGAACGCCAAGGAGGCGCTGGACCAAGGTATCTCCATGATTCACCAAGAACTACATTCCAATCTCCACCGTAACGTAATGGAGAATATTTGGCTCGGAAGGTTTCCCCTGAAAAAGATTGGACCTTTTACATTTGTCGATGAACGAAGGATGTACCGGGATACTAAAGAGCTCCTTGATAATCTGCACATGGATATCGATCCGCGCGAAATCGTCGGCCGGATGTCCGTATCCCGGATTCAATCGATGGAAATAGCACGGGCTGTTTCCTATGATTCCAAAGTGATAATTATGGACGAACCGAGTTCTTCCTTGACCGAATATGAGGTTGATCGTCTTTTTGAAATTATTCGTGATCTGAAGAGCCGGGGCGTCGCAATTATTTATATTTCCCATAAAATCGAGGAGATTTTAAAAATCGCTGACGAAGTTACGATTTTACGAGACGGGAAAAATGTAGGGGTTTGGCCTGCTGCAGAATTAACAAACGATTTAATCATCTCCAGGATGGTCGGCCGCGATCTGACCAATAGATTCCCTCCACGGGAAAGTAAACCAAGCGATGAAGTGATCTTAAGAGTTGAAGGTTTAAGTTCTCCGCTCTTTAAGTCTTTTAAGGATATCACCTTTGAACTGCGCCATGGGGAAATCCTTGGGATTGGTGGCTTGGTGGGAGCACAAAGGACCGAATTGATCGAGGCCTTATTCGGTTTGCGTTCGATTTCAAGCGGTAAGATCTTTGTTAAAGAACAAGAGGTTAAGATCGACTCACCACTGAAGGCAAAAAAAATGGGTATGGCTCTCTTAACCGAAGAACGACGGGCAACCGGAATCTTTCCGGTCTTGGATGTGTTGGAAAACACAAGTGTGGCCAATTTGCAAAAATATGTAAAGAAAAACAAGCTGCTAGATGAGAGGGTACGACGGGCGGAAGGAAATCAGGCCGTCGAAATGCTCAGCATTAAAACCCCTTCCCTTAAAACGCTGATCCAGGACCTTTCTGGGGGTAACCAACAGAAAGTACTCTTTGCCCGCTGGCTTTTGACCGAACCGGAAATCTTGTTATTGGATGAGCCAACCCGCGGGATTGACGTTGGTGCCAAATACGAGATTTATACGGTCATGTCCGACCTGGCAAAACAGGGTAAGAGCATCATCTTCATCTCTTCAGAGATGTCGGAGCTGATTGGGATGGCGGACCGCATCATGGTGATGTGTGAAGGCCGCCTGTCCGGATTTGTCTCTGGGGAAGAGGCAACGCAGGAAAACATCATGAGGTTAGCCACCAAATTCATGGTTTAACCAAAGGAGGGTAAAAAAATGAGCTTAATAGATACGGGTAAGATCAAGAACTTTATTGCGATGAATGCCATCTATATTGTCCTAGTAGTGCTGATCATCGCTATTGCCTTCGTCGACCCGAGATTTTTATCCATTGTCTGTTTGCGTGATATTTTGATCCAATCATCGACCCGGGTGATTATTGCTTTAGGGATCTTCTTTATCATTCTCACTGGTGGGGTTGACCTTTCTGCTGGGCGGCAAGTGGGTTTTGCGGCGGTGATCACTGCTTCTTTGCTGCAATCTCCTGATTATCTCCGGCGGTTCTATCCGGACCTGCCTCAGCTGCCCCTGATCTTACCGATCTTGATTGCCGTTGCTCTTTGCTTGTTGGCCGGCTTGACCAACGGTTTTATCGTTGCTCGGTTTGGGGTGCCACCCTTTATTGCGACTTTAGGGATGCAGGTTATTGTTTATGGTGCGAACTCGATCTATTTTGACCTGCCTCCCAACAACTCCCAGCCGATCGGCGGGTTGAGTAAAAACCTTACTGAACTGGGCACGGGTACAATTGGGAGCGGTTTATATTCTTTACCTTATATTGTCATTATTGCCTTAGTAGCTTCGGTGATCATCTGGATTGTAGCCAACAAGACCCAATTTGGGAAGAATGTATATGCGATCGGTGGTAACGTCGAAGCGGCTCGGGTCTCCGGGATCAATATCGGCAAGAATTTAATGGTGGTTTATGCTTTGGCGGGTGCAATGTATGGTTTGGCCGGTGTTTTGGAGGCGGGCCGGACCGGTGGCGCGACCAACAACTACGGGTTTGGGTATGAGCTGGATGCCATTGCTGCTTGCGTGGTCGGTGGCGTCTCGGCGACTGGCGGTGTTGGTAAGGTTCCCGGGGTTTTGGCCGGGGTTCTGATCTTCAGTGTTATCAACTATGGACTGACCTTTATCAACGTTAACCCGTACTGGCAGATGATTATTAAGGGTCTAATTATTGTGGCTGCGGTTGCCTTTGACATCCGGAAATACCGGAGAAGAAAATAATTAGTAAATACTTAAGGTGCATATGACGAGTTTGGACTAAGATGAACGGGGGAAAGCAGGGACCGTACCTTGGTTTCCCCTGTTTATCATCGGAAACTTCGACGGAGACTTTCTTCTCCCAAAGGAGGCTATTTAAATGTGGAAACTCAAACCCCTCTTCAAGTCATCTTCATTGAGAACCAAACTGCTCTCGAGATTTACCGTCGTGATTTTGGTGATTGGCGGGGTGAGCATTGCCTCCTATTTTGCGCTGAGCGGAATTATTAACCAGATGCAAATTATGGTCGGGACCACTGTAATTGCCAATAATATTATCGCGCCTTCTCAGGAGATCCCCAATCTGATAAGGAGCTTTTATTTTAATAGGCAGGAAGCAGACCGCGAGAAAATTAAAGAGTTTTTGGTTGACATCAACGAAAATATGGCTTTACTTCACAATAATATTCATGATGAAGCCGGATTGGACAGTTTATATTCCTTGGAGGCTATTCTGACTACCTTTGAAGAAATAGCCAACAACGCTATCCATTTGGTTGAAGAGCTTACTAGAATTAGAGAGGTCTCCGTTACCGATCTTAGAGATGTTTCGCAAGTGGTCCACGAGATGGTCCGGGAATTGGATATGACAATGGATGATTCTTTGCGGGTATCTCGGTTTGTTAAAGACGCCGTTGAAGAATTGATTACTACCGAATTAAGGTACTACCATGTGGTCAACACCGAATTGGGTTTGCGTTCCCGCATTGTTGGGCTGATCGTCTTGAGTGTTATTATAATCACCGCAGTTTTAAGCACGGTGTTCACGGTGATCTACTTCACGAAGCTAATCGGGACTATCTCCGGGTTAGCCTATTCCGCGCAAAAGATCGCCAATGGAGATTTGGAAGTTCCGCGCATTGATGTCACCTCCGATGATGAAGTAGCCATTCTTGCTGATTCCTTTAACAAGATGGTTAGTAACTTACGAATGCTCATCGGAAAGATCGTCGAGAGCAGTTCAGAGGTGGCCGGTTCATCCGATCTCTTGAAAAGTGTGGCTGAACAAACGACACAGGTCAGCCAACAAATTGCTGCCAATATTCATGATGTCTCCAACGGTGCCTATCAACAGTCGGCCCAAACTCATCAAACCATTCAGGCCGTCAACGAGCTATTGGCCGGTAACGAAAAAGTTTTAACCAATGCGCAACAAGTACTGTTGGCGGCGGAGAAGGCGATGACGGCGGCCGCTACTGGGAATACCAAGATCAACGAGTTGCTTGCCCAAATCACGGTTATTGAGGAAAAGATCAATTCCATCCAGGCTGTGACCGAGGTGCTGAAGAAGCATACTGATGATATCGGGGTTATCTTGGAGGTAATCAACCAAATCTCATCACAGACCAACCTTCTCTCCTTAAATGCGGCCATTGAAGCCGCACGTGCGGGGGATTACGGCCGTGGTTTTGCCGTGGTTGCCGATGAAGTCCGCAAGTTGGCGGATGACACCGGAAACCAAGTTGAGAATATCGCGAATATCCTGGAGGCCATCCAAACTCAGGCCTACCGTTTTGCTGAAGAGATGATTGTCGGGGTTCAAGAAGTGAAGGCGGGGACTAGTGTTGCTGAGGAAGCGTTGATCGCTTTTAAAAATATCGTTTCCACCAGCGAAGAAGTGAACACCCAGATCAGAGCGATCAACGAAGAACTGGAAAGAATGAAAGACGAGATCCGCAAGGTGGAAGAAGGTAGTCTCAGTATTGCAACGATTGCTGAACGGTCTTCCCAGCGCAGTCAAGAAGTGGCCGCTTCAACCGAGGAACAAGTTGCAAGTTTGGAGGAGGCCTTGAACTCGGCCTCAATCCTCTCCAGGATGGCACTGGAACTCCAGAATATGGTTAAACAGTTTAAATTGTGAAGAGGAAGGCCTAGAAAAAGAAGATGACCTTGCTCATCTTCTTTTTTTAGCATTATCTTCTCTTTAGGCACAAGCAACTTTATATCCGGTAGAGTTGTTTTTTACTTTCGAACGAAAAAATGTT
The DNA here is from genome assembly GCA_012512605.1 of Bacillota bacterium. GTDB lineage: Bacteria > Bacillota > UBA4882 > UBA10575 > UBA10575 > Capillibacterium. Next base: position 16,751 of record JAAZDX010000239.1, on the reverse strand, counting down.
ATAGAAAACACAAAAAAATTGACAACAAAAGAAAATAATCGTAAAATCAATATAGAGGTGATTAGATGTTTCCAGAAGAACGGAGAAATAAGATTCTTGAAATCATAAATGAACAAGGAAGATGCCGCGAGGCGAATCTGGCGAAACAACTAGAAGTATCGGAGGTTACAATCCGGATGGACCTGGATGTCCTTGAGAAGCAAGGTTTATTGTCCCGGACCCACGGTGGCGCGATCCTTAATCCTAAGACCGGTTATGAACGGGCTTATCAATATGAGGAGTCTTCGTTCCCTGAAGAGAAAAAAAGAATTGGTTGGCGAGCTTCTGAACTTGTTTCCGATGGTGATACCATCATCCTTGATGTGGGGACGACCGTGATGGAAGTTGCGCGCCAGATCGTTCGCTACAAAGATATTACCGTGGTGACGAACGCTTTAAATGTCGCTACCTGGCTGGAGAATTATCCGGAGGTTAGTGTGATCGTGACCGGTGGGACCCTGCGCGCAACCCAACATTCGCTCGTGAATCCCTATGCCGATTATGTACTCGAACGACTCTATGCGGACGTGGCGTTTATTGGTGCCAATGGGATCGACGTCAACTATGGTGTAACCAATGTGAACATTCCGGAGGCGGAGATGAAGATCCGTTTCCTCAAAGCAGCGCGCCGGCGGATTTTGGTGGCTGATTCCAGTAAGATCGGAAATGTCGCCCGTGCCAAAATCGGAAAACTCGAAGATTTTGATTTATTGATCACCGATAACCAAGCCGATTCCGAACAGGTATGGTTGATTCAAGAAGCTGGTCTCAAGGTGGAAATGGTTTAAAAATATATTGTTAATAAGGAGTGATCGGTGGTGGGACACACGGAAATCTTTAAAAAAGAAGTCATGACCAAAAGCGATGGCCGGTATTTGATTTACTATAACTTTGCGGCCGAGGCGGTCAATAAAGAAAAAAACCAAGAAAAAACCGAAGAAAGGAAATGAAAAATGTCGGAGTTACGTTGGCATCCTTTTTTAGAGGAGTGGGTGATTACCGCTACACACCGGCAAGACCGGACTTTTCTTCCGCCTAAGGATTACTGTCCTTTGTGTCCGACGCAGCCGGGCGGTTTTCCTACGGAGGTTCCAAGGGACGATTACGATATTGTGGTTTTTGAAAACAAATTTCCCTCGTTGCACCGTGTCCCGCCGGAACCGGTGGTTGAATCAACATCGATCTCCCCGGTGGAACCGGCCATCGGGACCTGCGAAGTAGTTCTCTATTCGCCCGAGCATATGGGTAGTTTGGCCACCATGCCGGTTGAGCGGATTCGTAATCTGATCCGGGTCTGGCAGGACCGTTATGAAGAACTGGGTGCGCAAAGTGAGATCAAGTATGTTTATATTTTTGAAAACAAAGGGGAAGCGGTTGGGGTAACTCTGCACCACCCCCATGGTCAGATTTACGCCTTTCCATACATCCCACCGAAGATTGAAAAGGAACTGAACGCCTCCGAGAAATACTTTGACCGGCATGGGGAATGCCTTTTCTGCGCCACATTGGCGGAAGAGTATAACGATGGGCGGCGTATTGTCTTTGAAGGCGAGCGGTTTGTGGCGTTTATTCCCTTTTTTGCCCGCTATCCTTACGAAGTTTATCTGGCACCTAAAAACCACTTGGCTTCGATGGCCGAGTTTACGGCGGAAGACCGGAATGATTTGGCCCTAGTTTTGAAGGGATTACTCCTGAAATATGACGCCCTTTTTGACTTTTCCTTCCCTTACTTAATGGCGGTGCATCAAGCACCGACGGACGGCGGGAGTTACCCCCATTATCACCTTCATTTTGAGTTTTATCCTCCACACCGGACGGCAAAAAAACTGAAGTTTTTGGCCGGTTGTGAGTCGGGAGCCGGGAGTTTTATTAATGATACATTGGCTGAGGAGAAGGCCGCCGAACTCCGGGGGGTTGGGCCCCGGAGCCTGGAAGAAGTGGCCCGTTTAGACAAGGAGGAATAAAATGAGGAGCGAGATCGCCGTTGTGAAGCAGACTTTTGCCAAGGTATTTGGCGCTGCGGACGGGCTTACCATCGTGCGTGCGCCGGGGCGGGTTAATCTCATTGGTGAACATACCGACTACAACGACGGTTATGTTTTTCCGATGGCGATTAACTTTGATATCGTGATGGCGGTACGGAAACGTTCGGACCAACTGGTTAAGATGCATGCGATCGATTTCAACCGGACCGTTGAGTTTTCCATAGCGCGCCCCATCGAGTACGATACCGAAGAACTGTGGAGTAATTATCTCCGGGGAGTGCTGTGGGCTCTCCAAGGGGCGGGAGCGAAGCTTGTCGGTCTGGAGATCGCCTTTCTCGGAACAATCCCGCAGGGTTCCGGGTTGAGCTCTTCGGCTGCTTTGGAAGTTGCAACTGCCGTTGCCGTGAAACACTTGACCGGTTTTAAGATCACCCTACCGGATCTGGCTTTGCTTTGCCAAAAGGCGGAGAATGATTTTGTGGGGATGAAATGTGGGATTATGGACCAGTTCATCTCCCTTCTTGGGCAGAAGGATCATGCGCTGTTTATTGACTGTCGAACCTTAGAGTACGAACGGATCCCTCTCGAGCTGGGGGACTACCGGATTCTGGTCTGTCACAGCGGCGTTAAACACAGTTTGGTTGATTCGGAATATAACCGTCGGCGGCAGGAATGTGAAACCGGGGTGCAGATCCTGGCCAACCGCTTTCCGGCGGTGCAGGCGTTACGTGACGCGGATTTAGCCATGCTTACCGCCTGTCAAGCCCAGATGGATCCGGTGATCTACCAACGTTGTCGTCATGTGATCACCGAGAATGAACGGGTTTTAAAGAGTGTGGCGGCGCTTAAAGCCGGTGATTTAAAGTGCTTTGGCCAATTACTCAACCAATCCCACGATTCCTTGCGGGACGATTATGAAGTGAGTTGTGCCGAAGTGGATCTGTTGGTTTCGTTGGCGCGTAAAGTGGAAGGGGTTTTGGGGGCCCGGATTACCGGCGGCGGTTTTGGCGGGTGTACGGTGAACCTTATTCATGCAGATGCGATTGGCGAGTTCTCCAAACAGGTTCTACCGGAATACCGTAAGCAAACCGGGATCGAAGCCCAAGTCTATGTTAGTACGGCTGCTAATGGGGCGGAGCTTTTATAGTTTTACAGATAGAGGTGAAAAGATTGAAAGTATTGGTCACAGGAGGAGCTGGTTATATCGGTAGTCAAGTCGCCCTGGATCTGGCCCGGCAAGGGCACGAACCGGTGATCCTCGATAATCTATCCAAGGGACACCGGGAGGCTGTAGAGCGGGGTAAATTTGTCCAAGGAGACATTAGCCAATTCGACTTGGTGACGGACCTGATCAACCGCGAGAAGGTAGAGGCGGTGATTCACTTGGCCGCCCATAGTTTGGTTGGCGAATCAGTACAGAATCCGGCAAAATATTTCCGGAATAATATCGGTAATGGTCAGGCCTTGTTGGACGCGTTGGTTGCTGGGGGGGTCAAATACATTGTCTTTTCGTCAACGGCTGCGGTCTACGGGGAACCGGAAACGGTACCGATTCCCGAAGATCACCCGAAGCGGCCGACGAATCCCTATGGGTTTTCCAAATTGACCTTCGAAGGAATCCTCCGCTTTTACGAGGAAGCCTATGGCCTTCGCTATATCTCACTGCGTTACTTTAACGCGGCTGGAGCCGATCCGGAAGCGGAGATCGGTGAAGACCATGACCCGGAGACACACCTGATTCCTATCGTGCTCAAAACGGCCATGGGGATCCGCGATCATATCGAATTGTACGGGACCGATTATCCGACGCCCGACGGGACCTGTATTCGCGACTACATTCATGTGGCCGATCTTTCCCAGGCTCATCTTTTAGCCTTAAAGGCGCTGGCTGACGGGAAGGAATCAACCATTTATAACCTGGGTAACGGGCAAGGCTACTCCAATCAAGAGGTGATCGCGACCGCCCGCCGGGTGACGGGGAAAGGGATTAAGGTCATCGATGGGCCGCGCCGACCGGGCGACCCGGCCGTATTAGTTGCTTCTTCGGAAAAGATCAAGGCTGAGTTAGGCTGGAACCCAAAGTACCCGGCGTTGGAAGAGATCATTGCCACCGCCTGGCGCTGGCACCAGAGTCATCCCAATGGGTATTAGGGGTAAGCTGTCTAGTTAATATAGATCTTCACATCCACATTAAAATTGGGGAGAAGAAACTCATCCCGGTCTTCAATGCTGATTTCAACCGGAACAACTGTTTCCCCGCTGTCTTTGATCGCCACTTGGGAGCGGCGGATTACTTTTCCGTGGTAGGTCCGGTTGTAATCGGCGACCGGTGTAATCACTGCCTCCGCCCCAAGGCGTAGATCTTTAATGAATTCTTCAGCGATGTTGGCCTTTACGACTAAACTGTCCAGGCTAATCAGGCTTAAAACCTTGCGTTCCGCGGTGATCAGATCACCTTCAGCGTAACCAATCTCGTAAACAACGGCGTTACCCGTGGGAGCGATCACTTTGTTGTCACGGATAAAGTTCTGGTCCAATTTATTGCCGAGCATGGCCAGCTTTTCTTCGAGAAGAACAATCTTCTGTTTAAGCATGTTGATCCGGGTCACTTCCGGTCCGGAGCCGCCTTTTAAAAGAGATAACTCGCTTCTTAGCCGTTTGATCTCTTCTTCTTTTTCGCGGCGGAGTTGTTGGTAAGAGCGGGTAAGGTCGGCAACGGCCTTTTCCAATTCCGTAACTTCGCTAGCGGGGACGGCTTTGATCGCCAAAAGTTCCTTTTTCTTGTCAAAGTCTTGATGGGCTTTGGCAAGGTCGGAGCTGATTTGCCTTAATTCATAGGCGTTCTCGGTGGCCAGTTCTTCTTCTTTAACCGCGATTTTCGCCGCCAATTCCGCTGCTTCACTTTGGACCGTGTTTAGCTCATAAAGGGTGGTTTGCAACTCATATTCCGTATTGCGGATCTCCGAGTAGTATTCTTCCACGTCTAAAGCAAGCAGAACCTGGCCCAGGCTTACTTTTTCGCCCTCTTTAACATAGAACCGACGGACACGGGCGGGAAACTCGATGTTAATATTTGTGACTTGGGCCGCTTCGACCAGGCCGAATGCCTCAATGAGTGGTCTTTCGTCAACGGCTGGCGGTTGTTCTTCCAAAGCAACTGTAGTGTCGGTATCCCGGCCGGGCGCTGGTCTTGAGCGGAGCCAAAAGAGACCGACGAGGACAACCCCGATGAAAATGATCAGGAAAACCCCGTTTTTCTTCATTCCTCCCGCACCTTTCCGTCCCGTAAATTGATGATCCGTTGGCTATACGCCGCCGCTTCCTCGGAATGGGTGACTTGGACGATGGTTTTACCCTGCTCCTGATTGATTCTTCGCAGAAGGTCCATGATGCCCATTCCGGTTTTGGTATCTAGGTTACCGATGGGTTCATCGGCCAGAATAATATCGGGCTGGTTGATTAAAGCCCGGGCAATCGCCACCCGCTGCTGTTGCCCGCCGGACAATTCCTGGGGAGTGTGGCGGCGACGGTCGGCCAGTCCTACGGTCTCCAAAATCTCTTCTAAGCGGTGGCGATAGGCCTTTAACCGTTTTCCGTCCAAGAGGATTGGAAGCATGATGTTCTCTTCCACATTGAGGTTGGGGATCAGGTTATAGAACTGAAAAACAAACCCTAGGGTCCGGCGGCGGAGAATACTCTCCTCTTGATCGGTCATGACCGATAACTTTTTCCCCTTCACCTTGACCTGACCAGACGTGGGTTTGTCCAAACCACCGATGAGGTATAGGAGGGTACTTTTCCCAGAACCGGACGGTCCCATGATCGAGACGAATTCTCCTTCCTGGATGGCGAGATCAATGCCTTTTAAGACTTCGACGTTGACGGTACCCAGTTTATAGGTTTTGTAAAGCTGATCAGTCTCAATGATTGGTGGCAAAGGAGCACCCCCTATCATTCATATTTAATGGTCGCGACGATATCCAGCTTGGAGGATTTAAAGGCTGGGCTAGTGGAAGCAATAACCATGATCGCAAGACCGGCAAAGATCGAAGACAGGTAAAGGGATAAAGAGTGGTGGATCGGAATCGTCGTTACCAACGCCTTGATGATCATCGGCGAAATTGAGTTCAATATATATCCGCATAAAGCGCCTATGCTTCCTCCAATCAGGCCTCCGGTTAACGCTTCCGCGAAAAACATCTTAATGCTCTGCGCTTTACTCATCCCGATGGAACGTAATACGGCTAAAGAACGTTGGCGTTCCAGAAAACTAATGATCAGGTTGTTAAAAACCCCAAAGATGCCAATGACCAAAGCGAGCAGGGAAAACCCTTGCATCACTTGGAACATGGTGGCGTTGGCTTGTTGGTTATCGGCTTCCATCTGGTCCATAGTCGTGACCGAAAGGCTCCTTCTTTTGAGTCGGTCTTTGATCGCGTTGCTGACGAAGTCCGGATCTTTGTTGGTTTTAATAAAAAGGTCATCGTAATACTGTTTTCCCATGTCCATCTTCAAAAACCGCTCAGCAACAAGGGCAAAGCTGCCGTTCCACATCAGGGAATCATAGAAACCGATGATCTCGTAGTTTCTTTCCCCGCGGGCCATTTTTAGGGTTAGGTGATCCCCCTTTTGTACCTGTAGCCTTTCGCGGAGGGTATTGGCGAGCAGAATCTTCCGCCCGGTGTCAAGCGCAGCCAGGAGGTCCGGGTCCAAGTCAATGGACCAATAAGCCAAGTGTTTATGGGGATTGGCCCCGTGCAGCAGATTAATCCGGTCTTGGAGATTGGTGATCTCAACAAAATTCGCCGTATATATTCCGTAGGTGGCCTCGACCCCGTCGATTGTCCGCAGGATACTCTCGGTCCTCCGGTCGGCCTGCCAGGTCCAGAACCAGATCTGAAAATCACAATCTTGGTAGAAGTTGGTCACTTCCTGGGTGGTACTGTAACTGATGGTATTAATCATTAACAAAGCGGAGATCCCGAGGGCAAGCAGAGAGATATTATTGAGGACGCCTTTGTTATCCCGTAAATTTTTCGCGGCCAGGATTCCTTCGTTCCCGAAGAAGTAGCGATTAATACGGACAAAAAGGATCAGGAAGAGCTTGGTTAGGTCCGGAATCACGAGGAGAAAGCCGATAATGGTTGCAAAGATCAATAACATCCCGACGGGCAGGAGGAGTTTAAACGGGGTATAGGGTGGTAGGAAAAAGACCAAGGCGATCAGAATTATCCCGCTTACCGGCTTCCATCTTTTCCGGCGTCCAGGTTTACTGTTGGTGTTGAAGATAAGCTCTTTTACTGGGATTTTGGCCATCTTTTGAATTGGCCGGAGGGCACTGATGAAGGCGATCAGTACGGCAAGTAAAAAGGCGGCTCCCATTTGCTGGGGCGAATATTGAAGCGTTACGGGAACAGAAGCCATAAAAGCCGGGCGGACCTGTAACATGATCAGGTAAAGGAGAAGGAGACCAAGGCTGCATCCCAGTATACCTCCGATCATTCCATACATGATACTTTCGGCGGTCAGGACCAGGTTGGTCATGCGGCGGGTTGCGCCGATGCTCCGGAAAGTTCCGATGACCGGCAACCTTTCCCTGGTGATGACTTTGAAGGAAGAAGAGATGATATAGACGGACATGAAAAGGACAACCGTGCCCATCAGCTGAAAGGTTGTGGTCAAGGATCTGGTGTATTCCAGCAATTCTTGGCCGGTGATGGTCTCCCTGACCTGGTACCGAGGATAGGCGGCGCTCAGTTTTTGTAGCAGTTCCCCTTTCCGGGCCGGGTCTTTCACTTTGAGATAGAGGGTGGCTACCCTACCCCGGGCATTTAAGATGGTGGCCAGCGTATCAAGGGGAACAACGCCATTGATGTTCTGGCCGTCGTATTGAAATGGACCGACCGGTTCCGCTAGGGCGGCGAGAAAAAACTTGCGTTTAGTGCCAAATACTTCGATCTCCAGATAGTCGCCGAGGCGAAGGCCATATTCTTCCGCCGTTTGTTTACTGAGGATTATTTTTTTCCCTTGGAAAGGGTGCAGCCGCTGTTGGGTGGTTAAGTAAAAAGGGTTCATCTTCTCCAGCTCGGGTAGGGTAAACCCTTTTATATTAAGCCTTAAAGTTTCTTGGGGCAGGACTAAATTACCGCTGGTTTCGATGGAACCAACGATATATTCAAAGTCTTCAGCAAGCATTTCCGCCCGGCTGCGGTAAAAAAAACTGGAGGGGGAGCGATGGGTGGGATAGATCATGAGATCGGCGGTACCGTAGTATACCTGCATCCGTTCGACGAACATGTCGGACGCCGTATCGGAAAGGGCTTCCGTCGCAAAATACAACGCGGAAGAGAGCATCACCGAAGTAATGATCAGAAGAGTACGTAGCTTTTTTGCCCAGATGTTTTTTAAAACAAATTTGATGATAATTCCCACAAAGTATCTTCCTATTCTCCCCAGTTTCATGTTGTCGGCGATGGGGGTAGTTCAAAAAGCAAAAACCACCGTTGCATTTATTATACAAGAACAAAATCCCCCTAAAAAGGGAAAAAGATGATTTGGAAGTTAAATTTTGGTATAATATGTGTAGAAATCTAACCATTTTTGATGAGACGGTCCAATATATAAAAGACGAATTCTATTCGCTTGTAAAAAATTCTTTGAATGATCGTCATATGCTAGAGACTGCATGCGGTACCGGCTATTGGACAGAGGTTATCCCCTCCACGGCGTCATAAAGCCCGTTCAAGATTACCAGTAATGATTTTTTTGGATTATCAGTTGCCGCGCAAGATGGCGGTCCGGCGATCGTCGTCAACGTTTGGGAACGAATCTCCGTGGAGCGTTGGATCTTTACGGCTGCCCACGAACTAGGACATCTTCTCTTGCACCTTGATTCGTATAACGTTGAATTGGAGGAGGAGAATCCGGAAGATACGAAATAAGTCTAAAGAAAGTGGCGTAAAGGTCCTATGGAGTTTAGAACCAGTTGCGCTTTTAGTTGAAAGAAATTGTTTGCCATACAAAGAAGCCGTAAATATTGCTCAACGGATTCACTTGGCTAATTCAAGATTCATAACTAAGAAAATCCTCCAGAAATTTCTTGAGAAGATTGACAAATTCAAGGTCTAAAGGAATAAACCCTTGAAAAAGGTTCTCAAGTTCATGGTCGAATAATAAATAAATGGACCTAACAGCGAAAATGTCGGCCACCGCGAAAAAAGACCTTGACGAATAAACAAAGATGTGTTATTATAATTTTTGCGTATGGTGGGCGTAGCTCAGTTGGTTTGAGCGCCAGGTTGTGGCCCTGGAGGCCGAGGGTTCGAATCCCTCCGTTCACCCCAACACGAATTAGAGGGCATTTTGCCCTTTTTTGTTTTCGTTATGTTTTAGGGATTACCCTGCAGGTAATTCCCAGTCAGGTGTCCACGCCGATCAGCTTGGTCGTGTTTGGTATCGTAAGATGGTTGCAATACTAAAGGTAGCAAGAGAAGGGACAAGAGACGAAGGCATTTTTTGTTTAGACTTAAAATATGTTGTCGTCAGAGAACAAATACCAAACCTCGATTTCGGAAAAGATATACCCTCTGAAACCAACAATCTGAGAAGAAGTGGGTGAAAGAAGCGTGGACTGGAAGGTTTTCTTTTTCTCTTTCTGTACGATATTTTTGGCTGAATTAGGAGATAAAACGCAACTGGCTGTTTTTTCGCTGGTTTCGCAATCCCGGGCACCATGGGCAGTCTTCCTGGGGGCCGCACTAGGTTTGGTTTTAGTGACCATGATTGGCGTTCTGTTTGGCGGAGTATTGATGAAGTACATTCCCCCTCTCTATATGCGTTTAGGCGCGGCCTTTCTCTTTATTGGGATCGGGTTTTATACTTTGTGGAAAACATGGTTGGAGTTTGCCAAATAGTAGCTACCGTCGATGGAGGGAGGAGCGGAGATGACCAAGGGCGACCGTTGGTTGTTGGGGTTGATCATCGGGGTTGGTCTTTCCTTGTTGGCCTGGCAGACTTGGCCCGCTCCTTCGTCTGACCGGCAGGTCCAAGTCTTTCACAATGGGGAACTTCTCTTCAGTTTTGCCTTGAAGGAGGCAGAAACCCGGACCGAGCAAGTAAAAGTGGCGGGTGGGGTGGCGACGATTGAAGTGAAGGACGGCGCGGTGCGTTTGGCCCCAACCGATTCCTATTACTGTCCGGAACGGATCTGCCTCCGCACCGGGTGGATCAAGCAACCGGGAGAAGCGATAATTTGTGTTCCGAACAAACTTGTTGTTCGGATTGAGGGATTGGAGGATGGTGTTGATGCCGTCATCTGATCAAAACGGTTTAAACCAAGCTTATCGGGAATTTGCCTTGGTTTATGACGAGATGATGCGGGAACTGGATTACCCGGCATGGGTGGAGTATGTTCTTTTTCTATACCAAAACTATACGGCATTCCCGGAGAAAGCTCCTGTCCGCTCGCTTTTGGATTTGGCCTGCGGTACCGGGAGCTTTATGGCGTTAATGAAGAAAAAAGGGTGGCAAGTCACGGGTGTCGACCAGTCCCCATCGATGCTGGCCATTGCCGAGGATAAACTCGGACAAACCAAGGGCCACTACCGGCTTTTTGGCCAGGACATCCGGGAACTGGACCTTGATGAACAGTTTCCGTTGATCACTTGTCTCTGTGATAGCCTTAATTACCTGTTACTTTATGGCGACTTGCAACAGGTATTAGTACAGATCTACCAACACCTGTTACCGGGTGGAATTGCGGTTGCCGACTTTAATACGGAATATAAATATCGGACGGTCTTGGGTGATAACACCTTTTGTGCCGTTTTTGAAAACTCGGCTTATATCTGGGCCAATTACTTAGAGCCAGCCGCCCGCCTTTGTCGGATGGAGATTGATTTTTTCGCCCGGGAAAAGGGCGATCTGTTCCGTCATTTTCGGGAAATCCACTGGCAACGTTGGTATGAGCCGGCAGAAATTGAGGAGGCGGCGCGGAAGGCGGGTTTCTCCCAGGTGCGTTGTTTTAGCGCTTTTACGCAGCAGCTTTGTCAACCGGAGGATGAGCGGATCTTCTTTGTCTTCGCGCGGGAGGAGTAAATCGGCACACCCTTTCTTCCTCAGCATATACTATAACGATGGGAGGAGTTCGGGGTGCTGGCGAAAACATCAGAGTTAAGAGAACGGGAAGTCATTAATATTTTAGATGGGAAGAAACTCGGTTTCACCAGCGATTTAGAGATTGACCCTGGGACTGGTCGGATCATTGCCCTGGTTTTACCGGCGCCGGGCCGTTTCCGGTGGCTACTGGGCCGAACTGAGGAGATAATTATACACTGGCGGCAGATTAAGAAGATCGGTTCCGATGTGATCCTGGTTGAACTGCCCGAACAGGTCGAAGCCAATTCTTATATCGATCTTTCCGGGGGGCATTAATTCTAGGTTTCCGGTTAAAGAAGGTATAAATTAATCTCCTGGCGGCTAATGGAGATTGATTGTTTTTTATAAAGCATTAGGACAAGCCTCTTGGACAGACGACGGGTTCGGGGTAGGCATCGGGCTAGCAAAGAAGGAGGCGAAGGGATGGCCAAGGCAATAGCTGATTTTCATACCCATACCTTTCTCAGCGACGGGGTGCTTTCTCCCTGTGAACTAATCCATCGGGCGCTGCTTAACGGGTACCAAATGATTGGTGTCTCCGACCATGTTGGCCTTGGTTCGATGGAAAGGGTCATAAGGGAACTGCGGGAAGAATGCCGTTTGGCGGAGAAATACTGGGCGATTAAGACACTGGTTGGGGTGGAGTTAACCCATGTTCCCGCCGCGGCCATTCATGACCTGGCGAAGCAGGCGAAGGGCCTGGGGGCGGATCTGGTGGTTGTGCACGGTGAAACCCTTGTCGAACCGGTGGAAGCGGGCACCAACCGGGCGGCGGTCAGTTGCCCGGAGGTGGACGTTTTAGCCCATCCAGGGTTAATCACCGCGGAGGAGGTGGAACTTGCCGCCAAGAACGGTGTTTTTCTTGAACTTTCGGCCCGCCGGGGACATGCCCTGGCCAATGGACATGTGGCGGCGCTGGCCCGGAAAGCCGGAGCATATTTACTAATAAATTCGGATAGTCATCAACCGGCTGATTTATTGACATGGGAATTTATGTACCGTGTTGGGCGGGGGGCGGGGCTTGACGCTGCCGAAGTCGAGCAAGTGATCGGCGAAGCCCCGCAGCGACTTCTAGAAAAGTTAAAAGGGTGCGCCAAAGGTTAATTCCCTTTGGCGGCACCCTTTTTTTTCTGGTCTTTGCGGAGGTCCCACGGGAGCAGGAGCTTCCAGCGGGCTTGGGCCAATAGCTCGTCGAGGACGGCGCAGACCTCCAAGTACCGGTCCCAGCGCGCGTGCTTTAGTCGTTGGCTGATGGCGGCCTGGGTTACGCCTAATATTTCAGCCATCTCCACTTGCGTTCGGCCGCGGCGGACAAGTTTAATTGCTTCCCGGTGGGCTGAGCTCCAATTATTGCGAAGGTCGCTTTCGACCGCGAAAAGAGTATTTACGGTTCTGGTTAAAAAGGATGAGGGGAGCCGCACGACAATATCGCGGTTACTGCGGGCAGCTTCTTTTAGCGCGCGGTTTGCACGGGTCCACGCCGGTCCGGTTTCTTCGTAGGAATCGGCAGTGATTTTACCATTGATACTGCCAACACCCAACGCGTAATTAAAACGCAGCGGATTCATCTCTAAGTCAACCAACTGAATCAGCTGAATGATGCGGGCTGATTCTTGGACCATCAGCACGCCTTTAACCTCGGCATTGTCCGCGTTGAAATTGCCGGCAAGAAAAGGTTGAAAAGCACTATTCAGTAAAGCAGCGGTTTTCTGTAAAACCTGGCCTTCAGTCTCTTCCGACGACCGCGAACCTTTGTTTTGAAGGGCCAATTTAACCACGGCGTAAAGAGTAGGGGGCATTTTCACCCCTCCTTCTATTCGAAACTCCAATAGATATAATATAATTCGTAATCTTTGCGGAAAATCCTTTCGGATTTTCGTGTGTTATAAGAAACGTTACTAATAATAATCGGGCAAGCCAAGCGCTAAAAGCGCAGGCTACGGCGGGTAAGGACCGAAAAAGCCCACTTTTTAGATAAAAAAACAGCGCGGGCAGGGAAAAAACTTCCCCGGCGCGAAAGAATAGTGATTATACGTTATAAATATTGGCTAGGAGGGAAAGCAAAGTGAAGGTTAGGCACCGCGTAAAGTCCATCTTCTTGTGGGTTTTCCTTACTTTTGTGGCTTTGGCCTTCAGTTTGCCCGGGAACACCGCTTCTTTCCTCACCGACTTGGAGCTTAATCTGGAAAAACAGATCGGCCAAAACAGTTATGAAAGCATCATTGCCCAGATGACAGTGGTTGAGCTACCGGAGGCGGAGACGGAACGTTTAAATAACATTTTCAACCGCTTGGTCCAGGTTTGCTCCCGTCGTAAGGAATTGAAGTTTAGTCTGACCGTGGTCGAGGATGATTCGGTAAATGCCTTTGCGTTGCCGGCTGGCTACATCTTTGTCCATACTGGACTGCTAACATACGTGCAAAGTGATGGGGAACTGGCTGGTGTGCTCGCCCACGAAATCGCCCATGTGGACCGGAAACACGGGATGAATGCCATCAAACGGCAGCTGGGGCTGGGTCTTCTCCTGCAAATCTTTCTAAAGGACGCTGGCGACCAAGTTGCCCGAATCGGTAACTTAGCCATTAACTTGACCCAGTTAGGATACGGCCGGGAAGCCGAATATGAAGCCGACCGTTATGGCGTTTATTTTATGGAACGGGCCGGTTACCCACGGACCGAGATTCTTAATTTCTGGCACCGGCTGGTTGGGGAGAGCGGCGGCGGGGAGAATCCAGCCATCCTCCAGCTTTTCTCCACCCAGCCGCCGACTGCTGAACGGATTAAACGCATTAAGGAGATCCCTACTCCCACTCAATAGTGGAGGGGGGTTTTCCGGTAATATCATAAACCACCCGGTTGACATGGGGTGCCTCACTTACGATCCGGTTGGCGATCCGGGCCAGCACTTCCGGGGGGAAACGGTACCAATCGGCCGTTGTTCCATCCTGACTGGTTACGGCACGGAGGGCAACGGTGTAGGCGTAAGTTCGCTGGTTGTCCATAACCCCGACCGAACGGATATCCGGTAAGACCGCAAAGGCTTGCCAAATTTCCCGGTAGAGTCCGGCCTTTTTGATCTCGTCGATGAAAATGGCGTCGGCCGCTTGGAGCAGTTCAACCTTTTCGCGGGTAACTTCGCCCAAGATCCGGATGGCCAATCCTGGTCCGGGGAAAGGATGCCGCCAGACCAGTTCCTCTGGGATTCCCAGCTCCTCACCGACCCGACGGACTTCGTCCTTAAACAAGTGGTTTAGGGGTTCAATCAATTTAAACTTTAGGTCTTCCGGTAAGCCGCCTACATTATGGTGGGATTTGATCATGGTGCCAGCGGTTCCGCTTTCTAGCACGTCGGTGTAGAGGGTACCCTGGACTAAATAATCAATCTGGCCGAGTTTGGCTGCTTCCTCTTGGAAAACCTGGATGAATTCAGCCCCGATGATCTTGCGCTTTTGTTCCGGGTCACTGACGCCAGCTAGTTTATTCAGGAATTGATCGGCCGCATCGACTTGGATTATTTTCATCTTGAAAAGACGGGTAAAGGTCTCCATGACCTGTTTTGCTTCATCTTTGCGCAAAAGTCCATGGTCAACAAAGATACAGGTCAGGCGGTCGCCGATCGCCCGGTGTACTAAGGCGGCGGCAACGGAACTGTCAACCCCGCCGGAAAGGCCGCAGACGACTTGCTCGTTGGGGCCCACTGCTTCGCGGATTTGCCGCACTGTATCGGCGATGAAAGCCGCTGGCGTCCAGTTTCCGGAGAGACCAGCGATATTGAATAGGAAGTTTTTTAAGAGTTCGGTGCCCTCCTGCGTCTGCACGACCTCGGGATGAAACTGGACGGCATACAGCCGGGCATCCTGGTTTTCCATTGCGGCGACCGGGGTGTTGTTGGCGGTGGCGAGGGCCGTAAAGCCGGGCGGGACGGTCTCCACGTGGTCACTATGGCTGAGTTCGACTGTGAGCTCCTGTCCTAAACCGGCAAACAAGTCATTTTCCACCAGCACGCGGAGGGTGGTTGGGGCGTATTCACGACGGTCAGCGGCGCGGACCACACCCCCCAGGTCTTTGGCCATTAATTGCATTCCGTAACCGATGCCGAGAACAGGTAGGCCCAGGTGGTAGATTTTTGGGTCGGCCGTTGGGGCGTCCTGGTCATAGAGGCTCTTTGCGCCACCGGATAAGACCAAAGCCTGTGGGTTTAAAGCTTGGATCTGTTCCCAAGAAGCGTTGTGGGGTAAAATCCCACAATAAACTTTAAGTTCCCGGATCCGGCGGGCCAGCAGTTGGGTGTATGGACTACCAAAATCAAGAATAACCACTGTTTCGTGGGTTTCGTGTTTCAATTTCTTCCCCCTACTTCCTTTGCAATCTCTAGCCGATCGTTTCTGTTAAAAGGCGACTGGCGGTACTACGATCGGCCTTGCTTTAAAATGTAGTTTATTCCATAAAAAAAAGGAGATTCCTGCGGTTTGCCCCAAGATTATCAATAGTTTATCCGTTTTTAACCTTTTCTACCGTGCAAGAACGGTTACCGCAAGCAAATATTGACATATGCTGATAATAATGATAACATCTAATTAGGAAAAAGGCCAAAATCCCTAAAAACGATAACATTCGGAAATAAGCAAGTAGGCGCTCATACCTGTGGTGCCAATTAATAGTAATTTAAACACCTACATTTTTTGAAAAAGCGTACCCATATCTAATCTCCCTTTTTTGAAGGCAGGACAGTTGTTAACGGTCCTGCCTTTTATATTGCAAAAAGATATTGACATATGTCCAAAACAGTTGTACAATATAAATGACATATGTCGATAATCTCCGGAAACGGGGTAAAAAAGTAAAGGAGGTGACTGTTGATGCCAAGAGGTGATGGTACTGGGCCACAGGGCATGGGGCCGATGACCGGTCGCGCACTCGGGTTTTGTGCGGGTTTTGGGACGCCCGGCTATGCAAACCCGGGAGTTGGTGCCGGTTTTGGTCGCGGTTGCGGACGTGGCCGTGGATTTCGTCGCATGTCTGGTTTTACCCCAGCCCCCGGTTGGGTACTAGCTGGGTATCCCGTTTTCAACAGCGCCGGTGCGTCGACAGAAACGGAAAAAGAGTATTTAAACCGACAGGCGGAGGTTCTGGAAAACCAGTTGGAACAGGTTAAAAAACGGCTGCAGGAGCTAAACGAAGAGCAAAAATAGTGGCAAGGGGCTCATGGTCGTGGCTTTTAGAGGTAGGGGTGAATCCCTACCTCTTTTTCTTTTATTATTTAGAAACAGACTAATGCTTATATCATAATATATGCTAAAATTAGGTATTTAAACTGCGCAAATTTGATGGGTGAAACCTGGTTGACTGTCGGGAGCGGGGGAGATCGTTGCGTGAAATTTATGTAAATTATGAAAAATTATTGATGACGGGCTTAATTACGACAGTCCAGACCGGGCGGCATTTCTTGAAAGGGCATATTCGGTATTGCATTGACTTCTATATGCACCAATATTATAATATTATTTACCTTCATTGTAACATAAATTTGCTGCTCTTCGCTCTAAAATAATGGCTTTGTCTCTTACTTAA
>JAAZDX010000238.1 GCA_012512605.1 Bacillota bacterium | reverse complement strand
GTCTTACCCCGGGGTTATTTCTGGAACTTACTATTACTAGGCCAACTGACTCCTTTTGAGCTTTTTCACGGTTATAGTCGCTAGCGCCGAAAACAAAGTTTGCGGATTAATCGTGCCGAGTTTGAGCCGAGCCGGACCCGCTACACATGGGAAAAACAAGGGAAAGAAGCCCGGTGGTTTACCACCGTATGGCCGCGGCGGCCCAGGACAACCCGCCCCCAAAACCAATCAAGAAAAGATAATCCCCTTTGGTAAAGCGTTTTTCGGCCCAAGCCTCCTTGAGCGCCAGACCGATGGAGGCGGCCGAGGTATTACCGTACTTGGCAATGTTCGAGATAAAACGGTCCTGAGGGATGCGCTTGTTCCGGGCGACGGCTTCTAAAATTCTACTGTTGGCCTGGTGTGGAATGATGAAATAACGGTCATCATCCTTGAGGTCCAGGCGGTTTTTTAAGCGGTCGATCAGACTACCCATTTTATCCACGGCGAACTAAAAGACGTTGCGCCCGTCTTGGCGGAAATAAAACTCATCGCCCGGGCCGCCCATCACGACCAAATCGGCACCGGCCGGGTCGGCGCCCAGTTCAACAGTGAGGATTTCATGTTCGGGTTCGTCTGCACTGAGCAGAAGCGCCGCACCCGCATCGCCGAAGAGGACACAGGTGGCGCGGTCATTGTAGTCGACAAAGCGGGAGAGTTTTTCCCCGGCGGTGATTAAGGTATGGTCATAACCTTCGGTCCGCATTAAACTCCAGCCGACGGCTAAGGCGTAAACCAAGCCGGAGCAGGCGGCATTCAAATCAAAAGCGGCCAGGTTGGTAAGGTTCAATTGCTTTGCGATGATACTGGCCTGGTTCGGTACGGATTTCTCGGCGGTACTGGTGGCGGCGATCAGCAATTGGGGATGGTAACGGGTCGGGGTCTGGGCTAAACAATCAGCCGCCGCTTTGGTTGCTAGGTCGGAGGCATGCATGAAGTTGGGGGCGATCCTGCGCTCTTTGATTCCCGTCCGGGTTGTGATCCATTCATCGGACGTATCAACCATCATCTCCAGGTCACTGTTGGTTAGCTTCTCTTCCGGTACATAACTGCCGACAGCGGCAAGTCCAATTTTCCTCATTTTGGTCCCTTCTTTTCGCTAAAATTTTCAGTTATTAGAACCAGGTAATAATATATACTACTAATTATAATTGATTCTCCTCTTTAGGGCAAGTTTTTCAGGGAAATAATTGCGAAAAGATAACCGAAAAAGAGGTAAATGCGCTAAAGTTACTAGGGTAAAGCTACTCTGCTTTGCGGCTAAAAGGCCTCTGTCGCTTATTTTTATTAGGACGCGAAGCGGTTAAGATTAACGAGGCCATCTTAAATGATCCGAAACTGCTCTAGATCCAGCGTCCCTTGTTTCTTCGCGACGGACACGGTAGTCAGGTGGTGTTTTTCCCCACTGACCAGAATTTTTACGGATACCGATGTGTCCCAGGGGTGATCGCTATAACGACTAGTCAAGCGGGCTAAATTTTTGAGGTCATCGGTGGCGGGACCGCCCAAACCCAGCGCCAAGGGGCCGGGTGCGCCTAAAGCTTTTAGAAGATAAAGCCCTTCCGTACTGCGCTGCTTACAAAAATAACGGAAAAGGATCTGGTTTTCCCGGTGGTTACGACCGACAATCCCTTTAAAACGGGGATTTAAGCGAAAGTGGCGGCCGATCCGTAGTAAGCGAAGGCTGTCGATGGTCAGGCTTCCATCGGCTTTAATTAAATCCTTTACTTTGCGTCCATACTCCACATTGGTAAGGAGACAGCCCCCGGCGGGCGCTTCGTACTCTAAACCGTATTTGACGGCTAATTCCAGTTGGACTTTGCGTTGCCGTCCTTGAATCGAAGGGCAGTGGTCCAGCGAAATCCAGCCTTTTTCTTCGGGGACCGTGGGGGGGAGCAGGCGGGCGGAGAGGGGACGGACGATCAGTCCGGCCAGCCCGGTTTCTTCGTCGATTTTAGGGAAGGCCCCCCGGTTCTGGGATTTCGGTCGCTGCCCGACGACTTCACCGGTGACTAAAAAAGCCGCGCCCAGCTTGTCCATCATCTCACCAGCTTTGCGTAAGAAAAAAATGTGGCAGTCTAAACAAGGGTTAGCGGCCTTGCCGTAGCCATGTTTTGGGTTTTCTAAAATCCGGAGGTACTCCTCGTCAAGGCGGACAATGTGCAATTTTACCCCCAGCTGCGCAATGAGTTTTTGCAGGTGGGCAATGAGCTTTTCCTCTTCGGCGGGGGCGAGAAAAGGCTGGAGAAAATAAACCGCCTCCACTTCGGCTCCGGTTTCTTGGATCAGTTTAATTGCGAGCAAACTGTCGAGCCCACCGGAGAAAAGGGCGAGTGCTTTCAATGGGGATCGCCTCCTTCAGTTTTTTGGCATGAATATAAATTATTCCGGGTTTACCCCCTTTTTCCTGCTGTTTCCTATGGTCTGATCCATTCCGATGATAAATTGATTACAATCTGATTACCGGTGTTGATTTCGGTAAAAAAAAATGATAATCTTATTTCAACATCAGGGCATGACATAATATTATTATGAATGAGGGTTGGTATTAAGTTGGAAAAAAGTCTAAGGGAAAAAATAACCGAAATTAGTGAATCTTTACGCCGAAAGGGTTACCGGCTGACTCCACAACGAGAGGCCGTTATTAAAATTTTATTAGAAAACCCCAATCAACATCTGGCGGCGGAGGATATCTATGCGATGGTGCGGAAGTCCCATCCGGAGATCGGGATGGCCACCATCTACCGGACGCTGGATCTTTTAAGTAAAGAGAAGATCATCAACCAATTAGATTTCGAAGATGGGTATTGCCGTTACGAGTTGGAAAGTCAAGCCCATCATCACCATTTAGTCTGTCTGAAATGCGGGGAAATTACTGAACTCCACGACCAACTGCTAGAAAAAATGGAGGAGGCGCTCGCCGCCGAACAAGAGTTTCAGATCGTTGGGTCTCAGTTGAAGTTCTACGGTTATTGCGCGCAGTGTGCCCCGGTTGAAGGATGAAACCATACTTACCAAAGGGCTATAACCAGAAGATTTTACGGGCTATTTATGAGTTTGCCCTGATCGAACCCGGAGACCGGATTTTAATCGGTTTTTCTGGTGGAAAAGACAGCGCGTTGTTGGTTTGGGCTTTAGGTTTAATGGCGCAGCACCGGATTATCCAGGCGGAGGTGGCGGCGCTAACCCTTGATTTAGGGCTTGAACCACGGCTTAATCCCGAACCTTTACGGGAGTTGTGTGCTCGGGTCGGGGTGGAGTTTTATTACCTCCCGACCGAGATCGGTCCGGCGGCGTTAGCGGCCGACGACCCCTGCGCGACTTGCTCGTTTCTGCGGAATGGGCGGTTGAACCGGTTTGCCAACAGGCACCAATTTAATAAAGTCGCCCTGGCCCACCACCATGATGATGCGGTGGAGACTTTCTTGATGAGCATTCTGTATTCGGGACAGATCCGTACTTTTCTCCCTAGAACCTATCTTGACCGGGCAAGGATTACGGTGGTCCGTCCTTTGGTCTATCTCCGGGAGGCGGAGATCAAAGCGACGCAGGAATTTATCCCTTATCAACCGGTGGCGCGGAGTTGTCCCTATGATGGATATACCTACCGCCAAAAAGTGAAGGATTTAATTGCCGCTTTAAATAAGGAAAATCCGGCGGTTTACGCGAATTTAAGCAAAGCGATGCGGGCGGGGCGGTCCCTGACGCTATGGCCACCGGCGCTTACGCTTTCGGATAAAGAGCGTGGCCGGTCAGATGAAGATGAAGAGTGAAGGGCCGACAACGGGTGATTACGATTCGGGCAAGAAAGGTTGAAGGCTGGTCACAAGGGCGGAAGGTGCAGTCTGTAGGTGCCCAAAATATGGTCAACTGGCGATGAATATTCGGTCAATATTCGATGAAGGTTCTTGACAGACGTCGATGCTCATACCTATAATCAGTAGAAAGGATCGGTCCAGTGGCAAAAGATTCAGATTCGGCGGGACACGTTTGCGGGCTCTTGCCGCTTGCCGATCGATCAATAGAACAACATGGCGAAGACCGGGAGACTAGTCTGGACGGGAAGGACAGAGAGGGGAGACCAGCGGCTGGAAGTTTCCCCCCGGAACCACAGATGAAATGCACCCGGGAGCCTTAGGGCTGAAGGAAAAGTAGGTCTTAACGGGAACGCCCGTTACAGCGTGGTTTAGAGGGGGACTGCAGGTGCGGTCCAACCAGAGTGGAACCGCGAGGTAAGGACTTCGTCTCTGTTATGAGGCGAAGTTTTTTATTTGAAGAGGAGGTGTCGAGATGTTTACCTATATTCGCGAGGGGATTAAAGCCATCTTTGAGCGGGATCCGGCGGCCCGTAGTACTTTGGAAGTGATCCTCTGTTATCCCGGTTTCCATGCCTTGCTGGCTTACCGGATTGCCCACTGGTTTTATCGGCATAAATTATTTCTACTCGCTCGGCTCATCTCCCAAGTTGCCCGTTTTTTCACCGGCATCGAGATTCACCCGGGCGCGAAGATCGGGAAAGGACTCTTTATCGACCACGGGATGGGGGTTGTGATTGGGGAAACAACGGAGATTGGTGATAACGTCACGATTTACCAAGGTGTGACGCTTGGGGGGACGGGTAAAGAGAAGGGGAAACGCCACCCCACGATCGGTAACAATGTGATCATTGCGGCAGGCGCAAAGGTGTTAGGCTCGATTACAGTAGGGGACAACGCCAAAATTGGTGCGGGGGCGGTGGTCATCCGTCCGGTCCCGGCTAATTCGACGGTGGTCGGGGTACCTGGTCGGGTGGTGGTGCAGGATGGGGTCCGGGTTGGTCCGCCCGATCTGGAACACGGGAAACTACCCGATCCCATGTTAGCTTTCTGCGAAGAAACAGCGAAACGGATCGAACAAATCGAAGCGAAGCTCGGGATCGAAGGAGGTTTATAAGATGTCAATTATGGTCTACAATACCATGACCAAGCAGAAGGAAGAATTTATCCCGCGCGAACCAGGGAAAGTAAGTGTTTATGTCTGCGGCGTCACTCCGTACAACTACGCCCACATTGGGAATGCCCGGCCACCAGTGGTCTGGGATTGTATCCGGCGCTTTTTACGCTACCGGGGGTATGAGGTGACCCTGGTTCAAAACTTTACCGATGTGGATGATAAAATTATCCAGCACGGGCACCTGAC
>JAAZDX010000237.1 GCA_012512605.1 Bacillota bacterium | reverse complement strand
CCCGGTCATTAGCTTACTTCTTCGGCTTCTCTCTATAAAATCCTCCTTTGTTTTCAAGGCGCTACCCCATTATTCTGATTTCTTTTTGTAACTTTTTGATGATCCGCTTTTCCAAACGGGAGATGTAAGCCTGGGAGATCCCTAAAAAGTCCGCCACCTCTTTCTGGGTTTTCTCCACCCCATCCTTAAGCCCAAAACGCAGTTCAACGATAGACCGTTCCCGGCGTGAGAGCATGGCCATTGCTGAAGCCAGTAAATCCTTATCGACCTCTTCCTCCAACTGTTTATAAGCCACGTCGCTCTCGGTGCCCAAAACATCCGAAAGGAGCAGTTCATTCCCATCCCAGTCCACATTGAGTGGTTCATCAAAGGAGACCTCCGACCGGAGTTTACTGTTCCGGCGCAGATACATTAAGATCTCGTTCTCAATACAACGGGAAGCATAGGTCGCCAGTTTAATTTTTTTATCCGGATCAAACGTATTTACCGCCTTGATTAAGCCAATCGCCCCGATTGAGACCAGATCCTCGATCCCAATCCCGGTATTCTCAAATTTACGGGCGATATAAACCACTAAACGGAGATTATGTTCGATCAATAAGCTGCGCACCGCCGGATCCCCGGTTTTCAATTTTCCCAGCAGATAACCTTCCTCTTCACTACTGAGGGGGGGAGGGAGCGCTTCACTGCCACCAATATAATAAATCCCGCGTGGGTAAAGGGTTAATTTCTGGAAAATCCGGACGATCAGGATTTTAAGAGCTAACCGCATCCGCCACCATTTTCTCGCCGCCACAACCAACTCCCCCTTTAATCTAAACTGCCCGTCTTCAGAGTTATTGGATTAATAAACCCCATTCAAGAGTGCAGAAGGTAAGAGTGCTTGGTATTTACCTTCTACACCCATTTTTGCGAACTGATAAAGACCAATGACCACCGGTGGTAGTCTTTTCGGCTCCTTTTCCAATAAACATACTTCATCCGGACGGAAGCCCAACAGAAAACCCTTTTCCCTTCCCACACTGGTATAACTGATAAAACGGATGCGGGCCATCCACTCCGGGCTAAACTCTAAAGCCTTATTGTCCGGGAGGCCTCCCTCCGCCATCAGCTTACTTAAGGCCAAAATCTCGGCGGGAACTACCCCTTGCAAAACCTGGCTTTCCACCACTAATACCGGGTGTTTCGTTAAAGGATCAACCAGGGTGTTACCCGTATCGAGCAAGGCCGAAAATTCGCTGGAGTTCCCGTTGACACTGAGCCGCACTGGAAAAAGGCATTCTTTTTCGAGCAAAACTTGGTGCACCAATCCCCACCCTAATTCGGTAACAACCAGTAAAGACAGGATGTTAACCAAAACCACCTGCCAAGAATTGTACGCGACCAGATGGGAAAAGAAGGGCGGATACAAGAGAAAGTAGGTGACGCCGGAGGTTAAAACTAAAAGCAAGGTAAAGAGGCCAATAGCCCGCAGGAAATCCTTAACCGACCGCGGCGGAAGGGCAATTAACAACATCAAGGTCCCGGTCCCGATAAAAAACACCATTTCGTAATTGCCAACCGCACCAATCTCCATCCGCAAACACAGCAGAAAATAATAGATGCTGCCAGAGAAAGCGGCTACGAAGCGGCACCACCGCGCCTGTTTTTTCTTGAGAATCCTTCCCGTCGCCCATAACAACAGGTAATTCATGATCAGACTAATAAGAGCACCGAAGAGCCAATCATCAATAAAGACTTCCCGCACTTTTCTCACCTCTTTCGATCCTTAATCTACCACCCATCAGCAGATAATCCTTTTTAACCAAAAGATTCGTTCGGAAATATTTCCCCAATAAACTGTGACCATCCCCGATTTTTCCCGAACCCACGCGTCTTTTCAAAATAATTACCGAAATTGACCGATTCCGCCACTAAAGAACAAAATGGCCTGTTCAGGCCATTTTGTATATCAAACTTTAATTTTATCGGTTTAAACCGGGGAACCGCCCTTCTTTAGCCGCGTTTTCCTTTTTTCCAAAGAAAGGAGGGGATATCCAATTCATCCCCATCAACCAGGGACCGCAGTTCCAACTCTTCTAAGCCCAGCCGGGGTTTTTTCTGTTGAAAGCCGGTCGCAATCACCGTAATGCGAATCTCTTCCCCTAGGTTGTCATCGATCACCGCCCCAAAAATGATGTTGGCGTCGGGATCCGCCGCTTCGGTAATGATCGCCGCCGCTTCGTTGATCTCAAACAGTCCCAAATCCGAGCTTCCGGTGATATTTAGTAAGATCCCTTTGGCACCGGCAATCGAAGTCTCCAGGAGTGGGGAAGAGACTGCCGATTTTGCCGCATCCACGGCCCGGTTGTCACCTTTGGCGACCCCGATCCCCATCAGCGCCGAACCGGCATTATTCATAATGGTTTTTACATCGGCAAAATCCACATTGATCAGACCGGTAATGGTGATTAGGTCGGAGATTCCTTGCACCCCTTGGCGTAGAACATCATCCGCAATTTTAAAAGCCTCAACAAAAGAGGTCTTTTTATCAACGATCTGAAACAGACGTTCATTCGGGATGGTAATTAAGGTATCGACCCGTTCTTTGAGGGCCTTCACCCCGTCCTCCGCTTGGATCATCCGGACTTTACCCTCAAAATTAAAGGGTTTGGTCACCACGCCAACCGTTAGCGCCCCTGCTTCTTTTGCCATCTCCGCGATGACCGGCGCGGCCCCTGTCCCCGTGCCTCCGCCCATCCCAGCCGTGATGAAAACCATATCGGTCCCTGATAAGACCTGACTAATCTCATCCTTACTCTCTTCGGCGGCCTGCCGCCCAATCTCCGGATTAGCACCCGCGCCTAAACCCTTGGTTAACTGATCGCCGATGCGCAATCTTGTATCAGCCTTTGAGCGGAGAAGAGCTTGTCCGTCCGTATTAATTGCTACAAATTCAACCCCTTGTAAGCCCGCTTCGATCATTCGGTTCACGGCGTTTGTACCCCCGCCACCCACACCGATGACTTTGATCGTGGCAAACTGTTGGTTTGTTACTTCAAACTGAAGCATAATGCTCCCCCTATTCATTTAAAGCCCTGAGGCCAGCACTGAAGTGTTACCTAAACTATAGATGTTCCACAAATCTAACCAGTTCCCTGCTTCGTAATAAATATTTTAAACAAAACGAAGAGACCTTCGTCTCCTCCTAATATTAACTTTGCGGTCGCTCATCACAATAAAGATCAATGATTAATTGCACTTCTCCCTGGCCTTTTTCGATTTGACGCGCAATCTCCTGGACCGATAGTCCTTTTTGCCACAGTTCAATAATCTGTTGATTCCAGGGGGGTAGCTTCTGTTCTTTTGCTCGTTTAGCTTTTTTCCCCTTCGTGTGCTTGCTCCCCTGTTTCGCTGGTGTTTTGGCCGAAGAAACCGGCGGCTTGGGTTGTTCACCTTGTTCACCGGCCAAAAGGGGCTGCTCCTTTTGGTCCACAGCAGTAGGTGGCGGTTTTTGGGCTTCTCCCGCTTGGTTGTGAGCTTCCTCTGTCTTGACTGCTTCAGGTTTTCCTGGTACCTCCGGCTCCACCGGCGCTTGCGGTTTTAACGGTTCTTCCTGCCCTACCGGTTCCTGCCGTGTTTCCAACTCCTGCTGAATCTCCAGCTCCTCCGGTTCATCCGGGAGTGGGGGTAGCTCCTCCTGGACCACTCTTTCCTCAACTAGCGCGCAGACTTCCAGCAATAACTCTTCAGCCTGTGCCAGTCGGGAGTTTAGCTCGGAATAATTTCGGAAATTTTTTTTCCGCTCCCGCCAGCCAAGTACAATGATCACCAGCATAAAAAGGAAGCACCAACCAACCATCTAAACTTTTCCCCTCTCGCTTACTACAACTCAAGATCGACAAAGCGCCCACGCCAGTCGTTGCGGTCTTTATCGCGTCTGCTTTGCTGTTCGTCCTCTTTCTTCTCTTTTTTGGTCTTTCTTTCTCCCTGGGGCTGCGTATCACTTTCCCGGTGTTTACCTTCATCTTGAATGCGTCCTTGGACAACTTCACTTTTCCGCTGTACTCTCTGTTCTTCCCTGTTTATCTGGTTGTTCAGGCGTTCCTGGCGGATTTGTTCTTCATCTTCCCGTCCCTGGAGGGTAGCACCATGCTGTTTTTGTACCTCTAAAGTTCGATTTACCAAAACTTGCGTATCTAAGGGTCCGATCATCCTTAACCCTCCCTTAGCGGTATGGTTGAATCGACACTTCTCCTTCATTATAAGTCAAAACCGCATAGTTAAAATCATCCTTGAAAACCCGGACCGCTTTTCCGATAATGACGCGGACACCCGGATAGATCGTTTGGCGCACCCGAATCGAACCCCGTTCCAGCTGCCGCT
The DNA here is from genome assembly GCA_012512605.1 of Bacillota bacterium. Lineage (GTDB taxonomy): Bacteria > Bacillota > UBA4882 > UBA10575 > UBA10575 > Capillibacterium. The sequence continues at coordinate 2,041 of JAAZDX010000237.1, read as the reverse complement.
CGTTGATTAATGCCAGGATCTCTTCCCGTCGACTTTCCAGTTTGCGTTTCTCGCCTTTTAAAACAAACGAAGTCCGGATCAGTTTGGTCTTCTGTTCTTCCCGTTTCGGCGGTAGCTCCTGCTGTCTACTGAGGAGCGTAAGCGCTTTCTCCACCATATCAAGTTCTTTCTCTAGTTCTGGTAACCGTTTTTCAATCTCATTCAGTTCCCAGCGGAAACCAGGGTTGATCCCGACTTCCACTTCGGTCTGGGTCCCCATTTTCGAGCCTAAAAACTGGACATCGATCAGATCGGCGGCCCGAACTACTCCGCCCATGATCATCCCTTTTTTCGTCCCGAGAATAACTTTCTGCCCGGAGTTGACCACACTATGCATGATCGCATCCCGAACCTTGATTACCCCTTCCGCATCGACCCGAGCATGGTCAATGTAGCGGGCATAGAGATCGCCATTGCATTTGATCACCGATTTATCTTGACCAATGATCCCACCGTTGATGGTGATATTTCCTTCGGCTTGAATGAGCCCGCCTTCCACATTACCGGTGATCACAACATCGCCACCGGCTTTTACGATAAACCCGTTTTCCACATCACCCCGGATATGGACGGAACCGATGAAATCAATATTACCGGTCTTATAACCAACATTGCCTCGGATCTCGTGGACCACCTGCACGGAGATTTTATTCCCGATCTTGGTCGGCTCACCATCGGAGGTGGCGACCACCCGGTTGCCATCCCAAGCCACATTCTTTCCGACTACAACATTAACATCCTTGCCGGGGGTTGCCGGTACTTCTTGACCCAACACATTTTTTCCCGCCACGCCGAGGGTAGCCGGGGTCTTTTCGACCAACACTTGGCCTTTCTGCACACTCTGGACCAAAGATAGTTCGCGGTGGTCAACACGGCCATCTTCCAATTCCTTGGGGAAAAGGCGGACCCGGTCGGTTTCGAAGAAATACTCTAAACTGGCGTCTTCTCCCCTAATTGGAGGAATCCCTTCAGCGACTAACGTCAACTTACCCGACTTTTCTTCTAGAACACGGTGGATTACTTCTTCCTTTAACCCAAAAACGACGCCTTCTGCTCTCAACTTCTCAATTACTTCATTATAGTTAGGCCAAGCCATTCCCTCCGGGGGCATATCAAGTTGCAGATAAGCATGCATCTTATCGGAGGTAATATCAACTTTAATCTGTGCCAAGCTCAACGCTAAACGCTCCTTCCGTTACAAAACTCCAATTGCCGTGCGCCAGCGGGCTAGCCTTCCTTGTAAACGAAAAATTGCTTTGGTATGTATCTGCGATACACGTGATTCGGATATGTTTAAGGTCTGGCCAATTTCTTTAAGGGTTAATCCTTCGTAATAGTAAAGGGTAATGACCAACTTTTCCCGTTCCGAAAGCGCATCGATGGATTTTGCGAGCGCGACCTTTACCTCGGCAATTTCGACCAGTTTTTCTGGATCCGAACTATCTTCGTTTTCAATCAAGTCTAGAACCCGCACACTATCATCATCCAGATTTCGCGTCAGCCACATTTCATCCAAGGAACTCAGTGTCGTACAGCTGACTTCGTTTAACAACCGGTGGAATTCTTCTAAAGTGATGTTTAAAGATTCACTAATTTCTTGATCCGTCGCGTACCTCCCTAACCGGTTTTCCAATTCACTACAGACCTTCTCCAGTTCTTTTGCCTTTTGCCGTACCGACCGCGGTACCCAGTCATTGTTACGTAACCCATCCATGATTGCCCCACGGATCCGCGCAATCGCATAAGTTTCAAATTTGATCCCGCGTTCAGGATCAAATTTGTCAATAGCATCAATTAAGCCGAATATACCATAACTTACTAAATCGTCAAATTCAACATTTGGTGGTAGGCCAATTGCGACCCGACCTGCCACGTATTTAACAAGGGGAGCGTACCCCTCGATTAACTTCTCACGGGCGGCGTCAGAACCTCCCTGGCGGTACTCTTTCCACAGCTGTGCATCCCGCCGGCCGGGCAGTGGTGGTCCAGACCCGGGCCGGGT
>JAAZDX010000277.1 GCA_012512605.1 Bacillota bacterium | reverse complement strand
CAACAGTGCCGCGCACCTGTTGGTCGGCATGCCGGGGGTCAACCCCCAAACGAATCGCCACTTCAACCGTATGGTCGTAATTGGCTTTGACAATACTCTTCAGTAGATCGATGGCTTCCTGAGGCTCGTAAAGTCGATCCCGCTCGACAGCCTTCGCCATCTCAAGATACTTTTTGCCACGCTTCGGCATTATCTTTAATCCTCCTCATTTTGTGGTTCAAACGGATGTTTCCGCTGCGCGCATCCTCCCACTTCGGGAGAAAGCTATTTTACGACAATTCCCATACTACGCGCAGTGCCTTCGACCATTCGCATGGCCGCTTCGACGCTGGCCGCATTTAAGTCCACCATTTTAAGCTCGGCAATTTCGCGAACCTTATCCGCCGTAATTGTTCCGACCTTTTCCGTATTGGGAACCCCTGAAGCTTTCTCCAAGTTAAGCGCTTTTTTGAGCAAAACGGGTACCGGCGGGGTTTTGGTGATAAAAGTAAAAGACCGGTCCTCGTAGACAGTGATCACTACTGGAATCACCATTCCGGCCTGACTCGCCGTCCGTTCGTTAAAAGCCTTGGTAAACTCCATAATGTTAACACCATGTTGTCCAAGTGCCGGGCCAACGGGCGGAGCAGGAGTAGCTTTCCCAGCTGGAATCTGTAGTTTAATCAGTCCCGCTACTTTTTTGGCCATCGTCCTGACACCTCCTTCTCGTCAAAAATGTTAGTACTTTTCTACTTGATTGTATTCCAACTCCACCGGCGTTTCACGACCGAACATGGAGACTAGAACCTTAAGCTTTCCTCTTTCCGGGTTAATCTCTTCAATTACCCCAGAAAAGTTTTCAAAGGGACCTCTGATCACCCGCACCGGTTCGCCAATGGAAAACTCCATCTTGGGACGGGGCTGGTCGACACCCATCTGGCGCAGGATCAGATCAACCTCTTTTTGTTGTAAAGGAATGGGTTTGGAACCAGGGCCAACAAAACCAGTTACTCCGGGCGTATTTCTAACCACATACCACGAGTCGGCGGTCATGATCATCTCAACCAACACATAACCCGGGTAAACCTTTTTCTTGGTTAGTTTACGTTTCCCGTCCTTGTACTCGTATTCTTCCTCCATGGGCACCAAGACCCGAAAAATATGGTCCTCCATGGCCATGGAAGCAACCCGCCGTTCCAAATTGGCTTTTACTTTGTTCTCATACCCCGAGTAGGTATGTACAACATACCAGGCTTTCTCCACAGACATCACACTCATTACCTAATCTTAAGCAGTTGACTCAAGATCAAACTTAAGATCGAGTCAAAAAAGCTAATGATCAGCGCTACCGCCGCCACAGTAACCAAAACCACTGTGGTATAGGTACTCACTTCTTTCCGGTTCGGCCAGGCCACCTTCTTCAGTTCAGCCGTAACACTTCGGAAGAACTTGCCGATCCCGCCCTTTTTTTTCTTCTCAGCCATTACTTACACCCACCTTTAACGGGTTTCCCGGTGAATTGTTTGTTGACGGCAGAACTTACAATACTTCTTCAGCTCTAACCGCTCGGGATTGTTTTTTTTATTTTTATTGGTGCGGTAATTCCTGTTTTTGCACTCAGTACACGCTAATGTAATTCCTTCGCGCACCGTTCCCACCTCCAGCAAAAAATAGACGAAAAAAATAAGACTTTCGCCATTATATCACCGTTAAAGATTATCACACGGCAAGAACCTTGTCAAGGGTTTTCGTTATTTATTCCCCAGCCGTCTCCTTCACGAACAACAGAGAAGCCGGAGTCCGCTTCCAGAGACTTCCGGCTTCTCTGTGCTGTCTTCGGTTTACTCAATAATCTTGGTCACAACTCCGGCGCCGACGGTCCGGCCGCCTTCACGGATGGCGAAGCGCAGACCCTCTTCCATCGCGATCGGAGTGATCAGTTCGATCGACATCGTAATGTTGTCGCCAGGCATCACCATCTCGACACCCTCCGGCAGCTGAGCAACACCAGTCACGTCGGTGGTCCGGAAGTAGAACTGCGGACGGTAACCATTGAAGAACGGGGTGTGACGACCGCCCTCTTCTTTGGTCAGGACATAAACCTGGCCTTCAAACTTCGTGTGCGGAGTAATCGTGTTCGGCTTAGCCAGAACTTGGCCCCGCTCGATCTCGTCGCGGTCAACGCCGCGGAGCAGAACACCAACGTTGTCCCCGGCCTCCGCCTGGTCCAGAATCTTCCGGAACATCTCGACCCCGGTAACTACGGTCTTTTTGATCTCCTCTTGTAAACCGATGATCTGGACTTCGTCGCCGACCTTCACGGTACCACGCTCAACACGGCCCGTGGCCACGGTTCCACGACCGGTAATGGTGAAGACGTCTTCCACCGGCATCAGGAAGGGCTTGTCAAGCTCACGCTCGGGATCGGGCAGGTAGCTGTCGACCGCATCCATCAGTTCCCAGATCTTGCCGCACCACTCGCAGTCACGGCTGGCGCAACCACATTCCAAAGCCTTTAAGCCGGAACCTTTAACTACCGGAATGTCGTCCCCAGGAAATTCATATTTGGAAAGTAGGTCGCGGACTTCCATCTCAACCAGTTCCAATAATTCCTCATCATCAACCATGTCCATTTTGTTGAGCCAGACAACAATGTGCGGCACTCCAACCTGGCGCGCAAGCAAAATGTGCTCCCGGGTCTGCGGCATCGGGCCGTCGGCCGCCGAAACAACCAGAATTGCCCCGTCCATCTGCGCCGCGCCAGTGATCATGTTCTTCACGTAGTCGGCGTGACCAGGACAGTCCACGTGCGCATAGTGACGTTTATCCGTCTCATACTCCACGTGGGAAGTATTGATCGTAATCCCACGCTCTTTCTCTTCCGGCGCTTTGTCAATCTCATCGAATGACATCACTTGAGCCTGGCCTGCTTTGCCCAGTATCAGCGTGATCGCCGCTGTCGTCGTGGTCTTACCGTGGTCAACGTGACCAATGGTCCCAATGTTCGCGTGCGGTTTTGTCCGCTCAAATTTTTGCTTTGCCATTTCTGATCCTCCT
>JAAZDX010000236.1 GCA_012512605.1 Bacillota bacterium | reverse complement strand
GGCCTATGACATTGGTTACGGTGGACTGGACCACGTTTTAGCTTCCGGTGACGATGTCAACGTCTTGGTCCTTGACACGGAAGTATACTCCAATACCGGTGGTCAGTCTTCGAAAGCAACCCCAACTGGTGCGATTGCCAAGTTTGCAGCCGCCGGGAAAAGGGTGAAAAAGAAGGATCTTGGTCTGATGGCCATGTCCTATGGTTATGTTTACGTGGCTTCGATTTCGATGGGTGCCAACAAGAACCAAACCCTGAAGGCTATTGTCGAGGCCGAACGGTACCCAGGACCTTCCTTGGTCATCGCTTACGCGCCCTGTATTAACCACGGGATCAACATGGGTAAGAGCCAACGGGAAGGACAACTGGCGGTTGAAGCGGGCTACTGGCCGTTATACCGGTACAATCCGGAATTGGCTTTGGCCGGGAAGAACCCCTTCATCCTTGACTCAAAAGAGCCAACTGCTAGCTTCCGTGACTTCCTCATGGGTGAAGTCAGGTATGCTTCGCTGCAGAAGTTGTTCCCAGAGCAAGCCGAAGATCTTTTCGCGAAAGCGGAACAAGAGGCAAAGCTCCGGTACGAGATGTATAAACGGATGGCTGACAACTAATGATAAACGGATAAGAAGGAAACTCACCCTTCATGGGTGAGTTTCCTTTTTTAATCGAAAAAGACGGGCTTTTGACGTTTAATGATGATGAAAGGTGAAAAACCAAAACGGATGAGTTTAAACAAAGGTATTGTTTACCATCGCGAAAAAGGATATATTATATACTATAGAAGTTTTGCTTGTACAGGCTTCTCGCGTTGTCCTTTTCTTAACTTGTCCAGATCCAACATGAAGGTATGGCTTAAAAAGCCTTTGTGGCCTTCTTTACTAGCGTACTCGCTTCTATTGTCTTTAGGACATTTTAAATTAGGTGCAACGTGAAAAGCTAAGATTGCAATGGGGGAAGGGAGAACACTCAAGATGCTTGATCTGAAATTAATCCGTAATAACCCCGACCAAGTACGGGCGGGCTTGTCCAAACGGGGAGCCGCCGCGCTGGTCGACGAACTACTGGACTTGGATGAGGAACGCCGTGATAAGTTGGCTAAAGTAGAAGCGCTCAAGAACAAACGGAATGTGGTCTCAAAAGAAGTGGGACGGCTGAAAGCGGCAAAAGTGGACGCGACAAACCTGATCAACGAGATGAAAGAGGTTAATGAAGAGATAAAGCAACTGGATGGGATTGTCCGTGGTCTCGAGGAAAAGATTAACGACATCCTTTATACACTGCCTAATTTGCCGCAAGCGGATGTTCCGGTTGGGGCCGATGAAGAAGCCAATGTTGAAGTCCGGCGGTGGGGTGAGCCTCGATCCTTTTCTTTTGAACCCCAACCCCATTGGGAACTTGGGGAAAGCCTAAATCTGTTCGATTTTGACCAGGGTGCTAAGATCAGTGGAGCGCGGTTTACCGTCCTGAAAGGATTGGGAGCCCGGCTTGAGCGCGCTTTAATCAATTTCATGCTGGATTTACATATTAACGAACATGGTTACACCGAGATTTTCCCGCCCTTTTTGGTAAATAGCGCCTGCATGGTGGGGACGGGTCAACTGCCTAAATTTGAGGAAGATATGTTCAAAGTCTCCTCTGGTGATTATTACTTAATTCCCACTGCGGAAGTTCCCGTAACCAATCTGCACCGGGAAGAAATTATGGCGGGGGAGCGTCTACCCATTAAATACGTGGCTTATACGGCTTGTTTTCGTGCAGAAGCCGGTTCGGCGGGGCGGGACACCAGAGGGTTAATCCGTCAACACCAGTTTAACAAGGTCGAGTTGGTAAAACTGACGAAACCGGAGGACTCGGTGCGGGAGCACGAAAGTCTAGTGCAGGATGCGGAGAAAGTATTGCAGCTCTTGGACCTTCCTTACCGCGTAGTTTTACTCTCCAGCGGCGATATGGGCTTTGCTGCTAGTAAATGTTATGACCTTGAAGTCTGGTTGCCCAGTTTTGGTCACTACCGCGAAATCTCTTCGTGCTCAAACTTTGAAGATTTCCAGGCTCGGCGGGCGAACTTGCGTTTTCGGCGGGAGCCGGAGGCAAAGCCCGAATTTGTCCATACCTTGAACGGCTCGGGGTTGGCTATTGGGCGGACGGTGGCAGCAATCGTTGAAAATTATCAACAGGCGGATGGTTCGATTACCGTACCAGAAGTGTTGGTTCCTTACATGGGAGGAGTAAGGATCATTAAGTAGTCGCCTGCACCACGAAGAGATGAAAGAGTGCCGGATTTGTCTTTGCCGGATTGTCGGCAGAGGTCTGCAAAGACTTTATTAGAAAGCGGGCGACGAGTAATAAGTGACGAGAAGAATATTTGGTGTTTTGAGGCCCGTTGACGAGGGTAAAGGGGAAAATCTTACCGTCCTTAATACTGAAGATTTCGCGTGTATATTATTGACTTATTGTTTATCTCATGCTAAAATATACTTTGCTATGGAGGAGTGTCCGAGTGGTTTAAGGAGGCGGTCTTGAAAACCGTTAGGCCGAAAGGCCTCGTGGGTTCGAATCCTACCTCCTCCGCCAGTCGAACGCTTAAAGTTTACGGAGAGATACCCAAGTT
>JAAZDX010000235.1 GCA_012512605.1 Bacillota bacterium | reverse complement strand
GGCTTAGGGGATGTGTGGCGTTTCCCCTACATCACCGGGCAGTACGGCGGGGGCATCTTTGTCCTCATCTATCTAGTCTGCATTGTCGCACTGGGGTTACCGATCATGACCATGGAACTGGCAGTAGGACGGACCAGCCAAAAAAGCATTGCTACTTCTTTCAAAGTTATGGAGAAAAAAGGGCAGAAATGGCATCTGATGGGGTATGCGGGTGTAGTCGGAAATTACCTCCTGATGATGTTTTATACCACAATTGCCGGGTGGATGCTGGCCTATTTCTACAAGTTTATGATCGGGCAGTTCAATGGGCTCAATACCCAGCAGGTCGGAGAGGTTTTTGCTGCTCTGACGGCAAACCCCGTAGAAATGACGATTTGGATGGTTATTACCACGGTGTTTTGCTTTGGAGTATGTTCCCTGGGGTTGCAGGAGGGTGTGGAAAAGGTGACCAAGGTGTTGATGGTTTTGTTATTGGCGATCATCATCGTGCTGGTCATGAAGGCCATCTCTCTTCCCAATGCCGAGGCCGGCCTGAAATTTTATCTGTTGCCTGATCTAGACCGTATGCGGGAGAATGGGATCTGGGAAACGATCTTTGCCGCCATGAGCCAGGCGTTTTTCACCCTGAGTCTCGGTGTTGGTTCGATGGCGATCTTCGGGAGCTACATAGGGAAAGAACGGAATCTTTTCGGTGAATCGATCAATATCGCCTCATTGGATACTCTGATTTCGCTTCTTGCCGGTCTGATTATCTTCCCGGCCTGCTTTTCTTTTGGCGTTGACCCCGGCGAAGGCCCTGGCCTGGTCTTTGTTACTCTGCCCAATATTTTCAATTCGATGGGCGCCGGGCGCCTCTGGGGTGCACTCTTCTTTATCTTTATGACCTTCGCCGCCTATTCTACTGTGATCGCGGTGTTTGAAAACATCATTGCCTTTGGCATGGACCTTTGGGGTTGGAACCGTAGGAAATCTTCCATCATTAATGCATTTTTACTGATTTTCCTTTCGCTTCCCTGTGTCTTGGGGTTCAATGTGCTCAGCGGGTTTCAGCCTTTAGGCAAAGGGACGATGGTTTTAGACCTAGAGGATTTTATCCTCAGTTACAACCTGCTCCCCTTGGGTTCGCTGGTTTATCTTCTTTTCTGCGTTACGCGTTGGGGTTGGGGTTTTGACAACTACCTGAAGGAAGTCAACACCGGTAAAGGTATAAAATTGCCCCGCGCCTTTAAAGGATATTTCCAATGGGTATTACCGGTGATCATCCTAATCGTGCTGATCCAGGGCTACATTAACTTTTTCGGTTAAGGAAGGGAAAGGGCAAGTCATCCCGCCCTTTGTTTTCCTCATTTTTAGCATTCAACGTTCTTAAAAAAAGCAAGCGGATAATCTCCGTTTGCTTTTTTTAATTACACTTTAATGAGCGCTAACCCTTTTCCAGGCAAGCTTCCCAACCTTACTTTGGCCAAACATTATGCCGTTACTCGGATCTGTCCGTGGCGGGTACAGGTATTATGTCCCCCACCCGTTTCGATCCAAGAATCGGGAACAGATACGATTGATTCGTATAAAAGCTTTTTATCTAATTATGCGCTTCAAAAGGTTAAGTTTGTTTTGGTAAGGGGCATACCTGAACGGGACGTCGAAGGCG
>JAAZDX010000017.1 GCA_012512605.1 Bacillota bacterium | reverse complement strand
TTATAGCGGCACCGCGGCTAACAAAGATAATTGATGAACAGTTAGTTCCTGGCACAATGCTGGCGTTTTCGGCGATAAACACCGGATTAAGTGTTCCCGGTTGTGGTGATGCGCTTTATTACTGCGAACCGACCGAGGGACAGGGTTATATGGAGCTTGACGATATATTTGACAGTTGTGATTATGAGTCTGGGCCGAAAACCGGGACCTGGAGATACTATGACGTGATTATAGATGAAGATGAATTCGGGGAATGGTATGTTGTTGGCCAGATGAAAGCGATCATCACCCGAAATATTGTTAACGATGAGGACCAAATCTTGTTTAACCTCCGTTTAGAAAAGTTAAACGGAGAGTTGCTCGGAACATATACCGGTGAATTCCGTTATCCGACTGCCGATTGGGATAAGTTGGAGAAGTTTATGGAGGGGCCTGATGAATTTCCCGATAAAATAGAACATGAAGATACATTTGATGATTATATCACATTGTCGGTCCATTTTGAGCTTCCTGGTAACATAAAAGGCGATGTTAATCTGAACGGCTTTGTTTCGCATACCTTTTACCTTTATATATTCGAGGATGAATGGACTTTTATGCATGAATCTAACAATATCCTGCATGCCATAAACGGAGTTGCGGACGGTAACTTTACTTTTAACGGCGGAAATTATTCTTTTGACGGTGAACTAAACTTAGATTTCACAAATGGAGAAACTGACTATTTTAATGGTACAATTAACCTCCCAGACGCTTTGATCCAAGGTGATATGGAAATTTACTATGTTTCAAATCCAAACCAAACCCAGCCATTGTTGGAAGGGGCGGCAATTGATTTAGTTCCGAAAAGACTTGAGTTGGACGGTTCGTTTAAAGACAAGAAGTCGGATTTAGAGATGACTGGAGATTTAACCCTTGAATTTAAGCAGGCGGAATCTTTTGTCTACCATGAACCGTATTCAGAGGGAAATTGGCCAGAGTTAAAGCTTAGTTTTGACGGAAAACTCTTCAACGAAAACAACGATTCGCTGATAGGAACCCTTACTTTTGAGGAGACGGCATATAAGCGTTTTATGATTAACATCGGTTATGATTTAAAGACAGACGGTATTCCACGGACGATCGGCTTAAACGCTTGGATGGTTTCCGATCAGCAGGTAGCACTTGAAATTACTAGTGACTGGGGTCCGGCGGCAATGAATATGGATCTGACTTTCTCCCCGTATTTTATCGATATTCAAGACGGTGACTTAATCGTTGGTGAACTAGACACTCTTTCCGGTAAAGTGTTGGTCCAGGGGGTCGAAGTCGGCAAGATCAGTTTAACAACCGACCTTGGGGTCAAAGTTGAATATAAGGATGGTAGTTTCGAAACATTTTAAGTTATCGAAATAAAAGTAGGTGGGGGCTGCCTTCATACCGAGGGTGGCCTCTTATTCTAAAAAAGGATGCAAGATGAAAAGATTGATCTGTTTTTTTCTCCTTTTAATCGTTAGTCTTCTGGAGGCCCCTTGTTGCCTTGGTGTAGCTCCGGACCGGTTTAATGGTTTTTTGGTGGAGTTTAAACTCGAGAACAACCTGTTCCCGGCCACCATTAGTCTGGATGCTTTCGATGAAGCCCTTGCCGATCTTGGGGAACTTCCCGCGGAAGCCTTCTACCACAAGTATATCTCCCTTTCCTTGCCATTATGGCGAGGAAAGAATCGGGTTTTTGGGATTAGCTATCGGCAAAGCGCCCGTTACCAAACAACGGGCGAAACCCTCGATTATTATCGCTGTTTGGCCGAGGCGGCTGACCCGCAAGAAAACAAATACTATGCGCTCCAGGCCGCGTATTTCGAGTATTCACAGCTCGGTGGGTATTATGCGCAAAAATGGGTCCGGGACTCTTTTTTCATGGTGCTCCGTGGCGACCTTTTTCTTTGTTATGACTTTTCTAAACTGGACATATTGGGGCAGGGCAGAATAAAGTATCAGTTTACCGGTACTAAACAATATGAATTATACGCCAATTACCAATGGGATTGGCTTGATCCCGAGAGTCCATGGGGCTGGGGTTTGAACTTAGACGGTAATTTTAATTATAGTCACTCCAATCTTTCGCTAGATTTGGTTTTGCAAAATCTCCTGGGTAGTCTGTATTTTAAGGAATTGCGGCGTGATAGCGGTTGGGTTGATACCAAGGAAGCTAGTATCGGCCTACTTCCGATTATGGGGTTTACGCGGGAGGATTCCTTTTACTACCGCCTTCCGTTGAGTATCACGCTTCAGGCCGCCTATACTTTAGAATATGGGGGGGTAGTTGCTGCTGACCTTTTCGCTCAAGGCGAAAACCGTGACTTTGTTTTCTCTTACCGACACCCCGTGGGCGTAATCAACTTACTAACCAGTTTGCACCCAGACATGAAAAGCGTTGGTTTTGGTATGGCTGGTAATTATGGGGAATTAATCTTCATTTTCGGTTGGAATACACCAAGCCTTAAGGGGATCAACTTAAAACTTCAGATTTAGAAAATGTACTTGGAATAATCTATTGGTAAAGCCAGTGCAATAGCACCAACCCGATTCTGAAGGAATGAAAGAAGACAGTTTTGTATATAAAAAGAGATTTGGTAGGGATTTTGAAGCGCGATAAAGAATTGTCCCAATGAGTGTTGTTGCTAAAAAAGCTAAATATAATAATTAATGCGCTTTTAGGATCGGGTCCTTGAATAAGAGGAGGTGTTTTTGTGCGAAGAACCAAAATAATCTGTACTCTAGGGCCGGCCGTGGATGATGAGAAAATACTACGGGAGCTTATCGTCAATGGGATGAATGGGGCGCGCTTTAATTTCTCCCATGGCTGCCATGAAGAGCAAAAACAGCGCGTCGACCGGTTTAAAAAGGTCTGCGATAGTATGAAATTACCCATTCCGCTGCTTTTGGACACGAAGGGACCGGAGATTCGGACGGGGAAGTTTGTCGACGGCGCGATCACTTTAAAAAAGGGTGCGCGCTTCATCTTGACCAATGAAGAGATCATTGGGGATGCGACCAAAGCCACGGTCACTTACAAGGATTTATATAAAGATGTTAAAAAACATGGTCGGATTCTACTCAACGATGGGTTGGTCGAATGCGTGGTGGAAGCGATCAAAGGCCAAGAAATTCATTGCGTTGTGCTCAATGGCGGGGTTATTAGGGACAACCAAGGGATCAATGTGCCTGATGCCAATATAAATCTACCTTCTTTAACGGCGCAGGATATTAAAGATATCATCTTTGGGATTGAGAATGATTTTGATTTTATTGCCGCCTCCTTTGTACGCAAACCCGCTGATGTTCTTAATATCCGAAAAGTACTGGATGAAAACGGCGGATCCGATCTTAAAATCATCGCGAAGATCGAAAACCGACAGGGGATCGAGAATTTTGATGAGATCCTGAAGGTTGCCGACGGGATCATGGTCGCCCGCGGTGACCTGGGTGTCGAAATTCCCGTTGAAGAAGTGCCGATCGTGCAAAAGGCCCTGATTGAAAAATGCTACCGCTACGGTAAACCAGTGATTACGGCGACCCAGATGTTGGACTCGATGATTAGAAATCCCCGACCAACCAGGGCGGAAGCCAGTGACATTGCCAATGCGATCTACGATCGAACAAGCGCGATTATGCTTTCGGGGGAAACAGCGATGGGGCAATATCCGCTCGAAAGTCTGATTGTGATGGGTAAGATTGCCGAGAAGGCGGAGAAGGCGATTGATTATTGGGCATCGATTTCGCAGGCCAAATGTGATACAGTGGGAAGTATAACCGACGCGATTAGTCATGCCACGTGTACGACAGCGATGGACTTAAGTGCGGCGGCTATCGTTGCTTTTACCCAATCGGGCCATACTGCAAAGATGATTTCGCGGTTTCGGCCTGCGTGTGTAATCATCGCGATTACGCCGGTGGAAAGGGTCTGGCGCCAACTGGCGTTATCTTGGGGTGTTTCCCCGTTTTTGGTGGAAGAGGTTTTTACGGCGGACGCCTTATTTGAAATCGGTGAGCAGAAGGCGTTAGAATCTGGTTATGTTCATCATGGCGATCTGATCGTGATCACCGGTGGCGTCCCGATTGGGGTCAGCGGGACGACTAATACCATGAAAGTAAATATGGTTGGGAATTTAAAGGAAAAGTAGGATTGGTGGCAGTTCATTATTCAATTAACTTTTGCCTATACGATCCCAAGGCTGATCCAGATTGACTTTCCCTGTAGTCAATGGTATACTGGTTTCAGCAATTATCCGGTCTAACGTGAGGATGGGAAGAGTACCCCGGATCGCCTTTGTCAGAGACAGGGGGCTATAGCTGGAAGCCACCTGAAAGGAGCCGTGGGGAAGACCACCCCGGAGCGGCTGCGATGAGCAGCCCGGTGGAACCGTTATCGCCAATGAAGTGCACCGGTGCGAGCCGGTGAAAAAAGGTGGAACCGCGGAGCCCTCCGTCCTTTCTTGGGATGGAGGGTTTTTTATTTAAAAAATCGGTGAGGTGATCGGAAATGGAGAAAGCAGTTAACGTTGGCATTGTGGGTATGGGTGTGGTTGGCACCGGCGTTGCCAAAATCCTTCTAAATCAAGGCCATTTACTTAGTGAACGTACCGGCCAGCGCTTTGTTTTAAAGACCGTGGTCGACCTGGATTGGGAACGGGAGCGGGGGGTGGACCTTTCGGGTGTGGAGAAGAGCACCGATTTTGAAGCGCTCGTGGCCGATCCAACGATTGACATTATCGTGGAGACGGTTGGCGGCATTGAACCGGCTTTCACCATGGTCCGGCGGGCGCTGGCCGCCGGGAAACATGTGGTGACCGCCAACAAAGCCCTCATCGCCATGAAGGGAAAAACCCTCTTTAAGGAAGCGGAGGATCATGGGGTCGAACTGCGTTTTGAAGCCAGTGTCGGTGGGGGCATTCCCATTATCAAAAGTTTAAGGGAAGGGCTGGTTGCCAACAAGATTAAGAATATGTATGGGATTATCAACGGAACCTCCAACTATATTTTAACCCGGATGCACCGGGACGGTCTGGATTTTGGAGCGGCCCTCCGCGAGGCACAGACCCAAGGCTTTGCCGAGGCCGATCCCACGCTCGATGTTGGCGGGGGTGATGCCGCCCGCAAACTGACGATTCTCGCTTCAATAGCGGCAGGGGGGTTTGTTGAATTTAACGCTATTCCGGTGGAAGGGAATACCGAGCTCACGACGCTCGATATCAATTTCGCCAAGGACTTCGGCTACGTCGTAAAACTACTGGCAATCTACCGTTTTAATGGCGAGAAACTAGATCTGCGGGTTCATCCCACCTTGGTCCCGGGCGATCATCTGTTGGCGGCGGTCAATAATGAGTTGAATGCGGTCTTTATCACCGGGGATTATGTGGGCGACACCATGTTTTATGGACCGGGCGCAGGACAAACACCGACCGCCAGCGCGATCGTCAGCGACTTGGTGGACCTGGCTCATGTCCTTCAGACGGAGAAAACGGCTTCCATCACCACGGTTAATCCGGAGAAGCAGGTCCCCCTTTTCTCCCTCGAAGAAATTACGAACCGTTTTTACCTACGCTTGTTTACCATGGACCAACCCGGAATTCTGGCGCAAATTGCCGGCGTTTTCGGCAAACATGGTATCTCAATCTCTTCTGTCGTGCAGTTGGAGACCCATGGTGCTGAAAATTATGTACCGATTGTTTTGCTGACCCATGAGGCGTCAGAAAAAGCCATGTTTAAAGCGATGGCGGCGATCAAGGAGTTCCCGTTCGTCCGGCCGGATATCTTAAGATTAAGACTTTTTAAATAAGAATTCCATGACAAGGGCGGGCTTTTCGGGTTATAATAACAGCAAGACTTTTTCATGTACTTACCCGCGCTGGCAAACTGGGGCAAGCGTAAGGATGAAATTAAAGCAGCGAGTCGAATCTGAAGGTAAAGTTGTTAGCCACCGGTAAGGTGCTCTCCGGCGCGCCGGGTGAAAGCGTTGGCTCTGGGATTGTGGTTAGTCTGGATCGTCAGGTTTTACTTAGAGGGCCAGCTGGGGTTAGTTCCTGCTAATGGTAAAGGTTTTATTGAAAGAAAGCGAGTTGCGATTGACGGGTGACGAGAAGTATTTTCATCGTTAGCCTAAGTATAAATAAGAACAAGGAGGAGAGGAAATGGATAAAGAACGGGTACAAGAAGTGCTGGACAAAGTCCGCCCTTCCTTACAAGCAGACGGTGGTGATGTGGAACTGGTTGCGGTGACGGACGACGGAGTGGTCCAAGTGCGGTTGCAAGGTCGTTGTGCCGGTTGTCCCATGTCGATGATGACCTTAAAAAACGGAATTGAAAGATATTTAAAAGCGGAGATTCCAGAAGTAAAAGAGGTTCAACAGGTCTAGCTTATTTTCACCCAATATCTTGTTTGAAAAAACCGTGTAGCTTAAAATGCTGGGCGGTTTTTTTATGTTTATGAACTGTTTTCAATTCTGTAATTTACTTTTGGTGTAAATGGAGTATAATAAGACCAAAGGATCGTTATTTTTTTAACATAGATTGTTTACAAAAATAACGAACTTGGTCAAAGTCAACAACAAATCATGAGGAAATATTAAGCATGGGGGGGTTAAAAGATGAAAAAGGCTGATTTAAAGGTAGTGACGAAGGAAAAAGGAACAATTAGCGCCGCACAAGAACAGAAAAAAGAGGTCGCAAAGACCGCAGGCGATTCCATATCTACGGTTGCGCAGGAAGTCGAGGCCTTAGTGGCGAAAGCGGTGGAAGCTGGGGAGAAAATGCGTGGTTTTGCACAGGAACAGCTTGATGCGATCGTTAAAGCCATGACCCTGGCCGGAGTGGAAAACCACGTCGAACTGGCGAAGTTAGCTTGGACCGAGACGGGAAAAGGGGTATATGAAGATAAGATTACCAAAAACCTCTTTGCGACCGAGTACATTTACAATAACATTAAAAATGCCAAGACCATTGGTGTGGTTGAGGAGAACCACGAAGAAGGATACATGAAGATTGCCGAACCGATCGGAGTGATTGCCGCCCTCACCCCGGTGACCAATCCGACCTCAACGACGATGTTTAAATGCTTAATTGCCTTAAAGAGCGGCAACCCGATTATCTTTAGTTTTCATCCGCAAGCCCTGAAGTCGAGTATTGCGGCGGCCAAAGTGATGATGGCGGCGGCGGTGGCTGCTGGCGCTCCGGAGGGCTGTATCGGGTGGATTCCCAACCCTTCGGTGGAGGCCACTAATTGCCTGATGAAGCACGAAAAGGTCAGCTTAATTCTGGCTACCGGCGGTGCGGGAATGGTTAAGGCCGCCTACTCCAGTGGAAAACCGGCTTTGGGGGTTGGCCCCGGTAACGTACCGTGTTACATCGAGAAAACCGCCGATTTGCGGCAGGCCGTTACGGATCTGATTTTGAGTAAGACTTTTGATAACGGGATGATCTGCGCTTCGGAGCAGGCGGTAATTATCGACCAGGAGGTCGCGGCGGAGGTTAAGGCGTTAATGGCCGCCAACGGTTGTTATTTCTTGAAACCCACGGAGATTCAAGCTTTATCCAAAGTCGCCATTGATGAAAAAAGAGGGGGCATGAGTCCGGCCGTGGTTGGGCAGCCGGCGGCGAAAATTGCCGAACTGGCCGGGTTTAAGGTCCCAGCCGCGACCAAAATCCTCGTGGCGGAATTAGAAGGAGTTGGCCCCGAATACCCCCTATCTCGCGAAAAGCTAAGTCCCATTTTGGCTTTGTATGTGGTGAACAATGCCCAGGAAGGGATTAAACGTTGTATCGAGATGACCGAGTTTGGTGGTCTGGGGCACTCGGCGGTGATCCATTCTAATGACCAAGCTGTGATTGATGAATTTACCCGGCGGGTTCGGACTGGGCGGTTACTGGTGAATTCGCCGTCGAGCCATGGCGGGATTGGCGATCTTTACAATGCACTTACGCCTTCTTTAACCTTAGGCTGCGGTTCAATGGGGAAAAATGCAACCACCGATAACGTGAGTGTGGGCAACCTGGTTAATATCAAACGGGTGGCATTACGACGGCCCCGGATGAAATGGTTTAAAGTACCCCCGAAAGTATACTTTGAGTATGGTTCCCTCCAGTATCTGGCCCAATTAAAGGGGAACCGGGCCCTCATTATCACCGATCCGTTCATGGTGAAATTGAAGTATGTTGACAAGGTACTGTATCACCTGAAAAAGACGGGGATGGATTATCAGATCTTTTCCGCGGTGGAGCCCGATCCCTCGGTGGAGACGGTGGAGAAGGGGTGCCAGGCCATGAACGAATTTCAGCCGGACGTGATCATTGCTTTGGGCGGTGGTTCGGCGATCGATGCGGCCAAAGGAATGTGGCTTTTCTATGAGAGTCCGGACACGGCCTTTGGGGATCTACGTCTCAAGTTTGCCGACATCCGGAAACGGGCGTTTCGTTTCCCGCAGTTAGGCAAGAAAGCAACCTTTGTGGCCATCCCGACCACTTCCGGGACGGGCTCCGAAGTTACCGCTTTTACGGTGATTACGGATAAAACGAAGAATATCAAGTATCCCTTGGCTGATAACGCATTAACACCGGATATTGCCATTCTCGATCCGGAACTGGTCCGGACGGTTCCGAAAGCGGTGACGGCCGATACGGGGATGGATGTCCTGACCCATGCAATTGAAGCCTATGTTTCGGTGATGGCTTCCGACTATACCGATGCCCTGGCGGAAAAGGCCATTAAGCTCGTTTTTGAATATTTACCCCTTGCCTATCAGGATGGGAACAACAAAGAAGCCCGAGAGAAGATGCATAATGCCTCTTGTCTAGCAGGGATGGCCTTTACCAATGCCTTTTTGGGCTTGAACCATAGTATGGCCCACATCCTGGGCGGAAAGTTCCAACTGCCCCACGGTCGTGCCAACGCGATTTTGCTGCCCTATGTGATCAAATACAATGCGGAAAAGCCAAGTAAGTTTGCGGCCTTTCCCCAGTATGAATCCTATAAGGCTCCCCAGCGCTATGCCGAGATCGCCCGCTTTTTGGGACTGCCGGCCGCGACCACCGAGGAAGGCGTGGCTAGTTTAATCCAGGCGATTCGCGACTTGGCGCAGGCCTTAGATATGCCCTTATCGCTGAAAGAGGCAGGGATCGACCGAACCGAATTTAAGCGTGAGGTGGCGGCGATGGCGGATATTGCTTTCAATGACCAGTGCACAGGGGCAAATCCCCGGATGCCGTTGGTCACCGAGATTGAAGCCCTTTACATGGAGGCGTACGAAGGGAAGACCGTCGCAGTGAAACGGGTTAGCTAACTACTTTCGCTTGTTATAGAATATTTGGTTTTGGCGAACCGGGTTGACCGTACCATGATTTTCGGCAACCCGGTTTCTTGTTTTTGCTTGTTTTTTCGGATAAAGAATATTATGATAGTGATATTAGCAACGAAGCATAACATGGCCAACGGACGAAGAAGGTTACGGGGTGATACAATGAAAGTTAAAGTCATTATGAATCCGGTCGCCGGTCGCGGGCGCGCTTTAAAGGCGAAGCCCCAGATCTTAAAGGCTTTATTGGCGTATAATGCCGAGCTTCACTTGGAAGAGACGAAAGGGCCCCGCCATGCTACGGAGATCGCCCGCCAAACGGTGCGCGCGGGTTTTGATCTGATTATTGTAGTGGGCGGTGACGGCACGCTCAACCAGGTTGTCAATGGCATCGGCGAGGAGCGGATCCCCCTTGGGATAATTGGCTGTGGAACGGGCAATGATTTTGCGAAGGTTTTGGGGATGCCCGCCGACCCGGTGGCGGCGGTCCACCAGATTATGGGCGGAGAAACTCAGCAGGTTGATCTTTGCCGCGTAAACGAGAGTTATTTTGTTTCATCGGTGGGCGTTGGTTTCGACGGTGAAGTTGCTTTCCATGCTAACCAGGGTTTTCGTTGGGTGCGGGGGAAAACGGCCTATCTATGCAGTGTTTTTAAGACTCTTTTGTCCTACCGGTCCCGGCGGATCAAGTTGACTGTTGATGGGTTAGTGATGGAATTTGACAGTCTGCTGGTGGCGGTGACCAACTCGCCTACCTACGGCGGGGGTTATAAAATCAATCCCGAAGCCCGGATCAACGATGGCTTGTTCGATGTCTGTGCTGTACAGTATATGAGTCGGCCGGAGATTTTAGCCTGTTTACCCTTGTTGCTCCCCGGTTGGCACCGCAATTTAAAAAAGGTTCGGATGATGAAAGGCCGTAATATCACGGTGGAAAGCAGCAAGCCCTTTTACTACCAGTTGGATGGCGAAGTTTTGACCGACAAAACCCTCCGTTTTACCCTGATCCCGCAGGCGCTTACGGTCAAAGGGGCTAAAGTAGAACCAGTTGAAAGGCTTGATTTGACCGCAGAAAAACCAGCCCGGGCCCAAGAGGCATAAGGGCTCAGCTTTGCAAACCCAAGCCGGGGAAACCTTGCTGACGAAGGGCTTCGTAGAGCACAATCGCTACAGAGTTGGCCAGGTTGAGGGAACGGGCGGCGGCCCGCATGGGAATGCGCAGGTTATGTTGGGGGTTTAATGCGAGAAGCTCCGGGGGAAGGCCGCGGGATTCCGGACCGAAGATGATATGATCGTTGGGTTGAAAGCGGACTTCGTTATAGAGCCGCTGGGCTTTGGTGGTGAGATAATAGTAATTGCCCTCCGGGTTTGCTTGGACGAATGCTTCAAAATCAAGGTACCTTTGAATTTCGGCGAGGGACCAGTAATCAAGGCCGGCCCGGCGTAGATGGCGATCATCCCAAATAAAGCCGAAAGGTTCAATCAGATGCAGGCGACAACCGGCCGCGGCGCATAAACGGGCGATGTTTCCGGTGTTTTGCGGAATTTCGGGTTGAAACAAAACGACATTCATGGCTAAACCCCTTTTTTTTATATTTTCTTCAATTTTAACTCTCCCGTAACCCCTTAGCAATCTTTCTTTGTTAGTTTTCAGTAAAGAAGCAATGGGACAAAATAGGGACAGTATTTACCGGGTACTGGTCCGGTCGTAAAATGTTATAATAGTGATCCGAGAGGTGCTATTCTTGACTTACAAGCAAGCATTGGCTTATATTCACAGTCGCAATCGGTTTGGGATCAAGTTGGGGCTTGATCGGATGCGGGCGCTTCTGGAGATATTAGGAGCGCCCCAGCGTAAATACCCGGCGATTCATATTGCCGGAACTAATGGGAAAGGCTCAACGACCGCGCTGGTGGGTGCGGTGCTGAAGGCGGCCGGTTACCGGGTGGGGGCTTTTACCTCGCCACACCTGAGTTCCTATTGTGAGCGTCTTGCGATCAATGGGGAGCCGATTCCCCCAGAAAGGTTGGCGGCCCTGGTCGCTGCCGTCCGGCCGCTTGTGGAGGAAGCTGCTCTGGACCCGCTGGTTGGGAACCCGACCGAGTTTGAATTTGGGACCCTTCTGGCCCTAAAGTATTTTGCGGAAGAAGAAGTTGATCTCGCCCTGATTGAAGTGGGGATGGGGGGCCGCTTGGACGCGACCAATGTCCTGACCCCATTGGTCGCGGGGATCACCCATATTGCCCTTGATCACCAGGAGTTCTTAGGGGCAGATCTGGTTTCAATCGCCCGGGAAAAAGCCGGGATCATCAAGCCCGGAATTCCGGTGGTGTTTGGCCGACAAGCGACAGAAGTAAGTACGGTCTTAGAAGAAACAGCCCGGTCGGTGGGAGCGCCCTATTACCATGTCGGGCAGGAGATTGGTTGCCAGCCCACGAGGCTGGATTTATCCGGAACCCATCTAAAGCTCCAGTGGGAGGATGAACCGCCATTCGCGGTCCGGGTTAACCTTTATGGTCCCCACCAAGCGGCCAATGCAGCGTTGGCCTTTGGCCTGCTTAAACTGGTGAAAGCGCAGGGTTTTCCCTGGAGTCAACACCACTTGGAGGAGGGTTTTAATACCGTAACCTGGCCCGGCCGGATGGAATATTTACCGGGGCCGCCTCCTTTTTTGCTTGATGGAGCCCATAATCCGGACGGGGTTATCAACCTAGCCCACGGGCTCCTGACGCTCTTTCCTGAACACCGGATCCGCCTTGTCTTGGGGGTTCTAGACAACCGGCCGGTGGAGATGATGGGGACGCTCTTTACGACGATTTTGGGGGAGAATCTGCACCAAGTATATGCTACGACGGTCCCGGATGCGAAAACGGCCCCCAGCGCGCGGCTGGCCCGCTCTTTTCAGGACTTAGGCGTAAGCACCATGGAGGTCGACAATCCGCAGGCGGCAGTTCAAGCGGCCCTGGCGGAGCTGGGTAGCGATGAATTATTGGTGGTTAGTGGTTCTCTATATTTAGTGGGCTATTTACGCCCCTTTATTCTTAACCTTCTTGCCGGAGGTGCCTAGGGGGAAGCAGCGTGGAAGCGAAAAGGATCATCATCTTTACCGGTCCCTTCGGGAGCGGCAAAACGGAAGTGGCGGTTAATTACGCCTTAGATCTAAACCGGCAAGGGACAAAGGTTGGGCTGGTTGATTTGGATATCGTTAACCCCTACTTTCGTTCGCGCAGTTTGACCCAGCGGTTAAAGGAGGAGGGGATTGATCTGGTTTCGACCCAACCCGGCTTGGAGATGGCGGATCTACCCGCCCTTTCGCCCCGAATTTTCAGTTTATTACAGAACCCCGACTGTCAAGTGGTTTTTGATGCCGGTGGAGATCCGGGCGGGGCCCGGGTCCTCGGCCGCTTTCAACCCTATTTTCAGGCCAACCCGTATCAGTTGTGGCTGGTGGTCAACCCTTACCGGCCCAGTTATGAAGATCCGGAGCGCATTGTTGGTTTAGCCCGGGAAGTGGAGGCGGCTTCCCGCCTCAAGATTACCGGTCTGATTGACAACAGTAATTTGGGGAAATTAACCGACCGGCGGGTACGGGCGCAAGGGGCGGCGTTGGTGAAGGCGGCGGCCGATCAATTGAAGGTCCCCGTGATCTTTCGTACTTACACGGATCAAGCTTTCCTTTCGGAGCCGGAACAGGCCGGGCCGGAGCCGGTTTTTCCGCTTAAGCTGTTTATGCGCCCGCCCTGGGAGGACGAATAAAGCTCATTGCGTGTACGGTATTTGAAAGATCATTGGTGGTAATAAAACGAAGAACAAGGCAAAAAACTCATATAAACAAGTTGGAGAGAAAGGAGATGAAGTTTTGGCGCGGATTACAATTGATGAGGAACGTTGCAAAGGTTGTGAATTATGTGTTCCGGTTTGTCCCAAGAAAATCCTGGGGATTTCGGAACGGATCAATAGTCAAGGCTATCATTTTGTCGAAACAATTGGCACCGATTGTATCGGGTGTGCTTTTTGTGCTCGGATCTGTCCGGATGTGGTGATTGAGGTTTACAAATAAGGGTCTAGCCTAATGGCAAAGAACAGGAGGTAGGGTCTTTTTGGAACGAGTAATGATGAAAGGGAATGAAGCGTTGGCCGAAGGGGCGATCCGGGCTGGCTGCCGGTTCTTCTTTGGTTATCCGATCACACCCCAGAACGAAATCCCGGAATACATGGCCCGGCGTATGCCGGAAGTGGGCGGTGTTTTTCTGCAAGCGGAGAGTGAAGTGAGCGCGATTAATATGGTCTACGGGGCCGGCGGCGCAGGTGGTCGGGTTTTAACTTCCTCGTCCAGTCCGGGGATCAGTCTGAAACAAGAGGGCGTCTCTTATCTGGCTGGAGCGCAAGTTCCCTGTGTAATTGTGAATGTCGCCCGTGGCGGTCCGGGTCTTGGTGGTTTGAATCCGTCCCAATCCGACTATTTTCAAGCAACCAAAGGCGGGGGCCATGGTGATTATCGCTTACTGGTCTATGCCCCCGGTAACGCCCAGGAGATGGTGGATTTAATCGGCTTAGCCTTTGATAAGGCGGAAGCATACCGGAATCCGGTCATGATCTTGTCCGATGCGATCATGGGCCAGATGATGGAGCCGGTTGTTCTGCCCCCGCTCAGGGAAGTAACGCCGGATAAACCATGGGCGACCACGGGAAAACAAGGGCGTAATAAACCCAATGTCATTAATAGCCTGGGGATCGTCGGCGAAGACTTAGAGCGGATCAACATCGAGCTTCAGGAGAAGTATGCGCGGATGGCGGCCGACGAAGTTCGCTATGAGGCTGATGGGGTGGACGATGCGGACCTAGTCGTAGTTGCTTACGGGACCAGTTCCCGAGTGGTGCGGTCGGCCATCTCCCGTTTACGGCAAGAAAAGAAGCAAGTTGGCCTGCTCCGCCCGATTACTTTATGGCCTTTTCCGCAGCAAAAATTGGCGGAGCTCGCGGCGGCGGGGAAACGGTTTTTAGTTGTGGAAATGAGTGCCGGTCAGATGGTGGAGGATGTGATCCTCAGTGTTAACGACCGTGCAAAGGTGACGTTCTTCGGTAAACTGAACGGAACGG
>JAAZDX010000234.1 GCA_012512605.1 Bacillota bacterium | reverse complement strand
GTGATCGGATAACCATACATAAAATCGGCCTCCGCCGCCAGTGCCGCCCAAGCCACCACCTCGTTCCCGTTCATAAAACTCCGTTGTTCCTTTTCGAGAACTGCCGCGTATTCCCCGGTTAGTTCTGCCTTCGTAATTACCCTCCCCACCTTTCCTGAGTGAAATAAAAATCGAACAACGCTTCGTCTTGCCGGATTGTTGCCACCGCCTAATGCTTTTCACCAGAAGGCGTCCGCCATATAGCGGTCCAGCGGGCGCACCGGATTACCCATCCGGTCGTAAGCCCCGATCTGGCGGGCATACGGCCGTAGGGCGGCTGTGGCTACCACCGGAAGACCTGCTTGGCGGGCGGCCTCCGTCACCAAAACCGCCCCCGCTTGGATTATTTCCACCGTTGTTTCCGCCCCCAGATGGGTGTTGTTGATTAGGCCGTCCACCGCCCCAAACTCCTGTAAATAGGCCAGAATCAAAGGGACTGAGGAGGTGAGAGGCCGGGTCGTATTTACGACCATCAGCAAACGGAGGCGCGTACCTTCGCTATCGGCGGTAAAACTGCCGGAAATTAAGTTAAGCAGCTTACGTCCGTCGACGCCGTAACCCAAATCGAAGATGACATCGCCAGCGAAAGTAAGGGCCGTCTTCATCTCTTTTTTTAGAGGGATCGCCGCCTCACCGAGACCCACCACTTCACTGGTCTCCCAGGCCAAAACCTCGAGCCCTTCCCGTTCCAAACGCCGTTTTAAGGGACGCAAAGTATAAAAGGGTTCGACCAGGTCCAGATCGACGAGGCATACGCGCCGCCCTTTGCTTGCCAGTTGCCTTCCTCGGTTTATAGCATTCTCACTTTTACCGCTGGCATACTCCCCAACATAAGCCTCTAAAACCCGCGCCATCGTCTTTCCTCCCGGCTAGTCAAGCTCAACCATGTTTTCTTCTCTAACCGCTCTTTTTCATTTTCTCCCTTTCCCTCAGCATAAAAACCCCTCCTCTGGAGAAGTTAAAAGGGAGGTGGAGGAAGTGGCCAAACCAAAATTAACTCCCAAACAACAAAAATACCAGAACAAAGTGAAAAAAGCCGAACCCAAGCCGCGTTATCTTCGGAACGCCTTGTCCGCCTTTTTCAGCGGAGGCATTGTCTGCCTGATCGGCCAGGCTTTAATCGATTTTTATACCATAATGATGAAGGTACCGCCAAAAGAAGCCGCCAATCCGGCAACCGCCACTATGATCTTGATCGGTGCCCTTTTAACCGGCTTCGGGGTCTTTGATCAACTGGCGAAATACGCCGGTGCCGGGCTCGCCGTCCCGGTTACCGGTTTTGCCAATTCCGTCGTCTCCGCGGCTTTGGAGTTTCGGGAAGAAGGTTTAATCTACGGAGTATGCGCTAAAATGTTCACCTTAGCCGGTGCCGTGATTACCTTTGGCGTGATGACTGCTTTTGTTTTTGGACTGATCCACGCCATCTTCCATTAATGAACTGACCAGATAAAGCTCATTTGCATGAGGGAAAGCGCATGGAGAAGAAAAAAGGAAAGCAAACCTACCATTTTGCCAATCCGCCGGTTCTGATTAGCACCGGAACCGTCGCTGGCCCCTTTGAAGGCCAGGGTCCTTTACACGCGGATTTTGATGAAATCCTCACCGACCCCCGGAATAACGAGAAAACCTTTGAAAAAGCCGAACGTTCGATTTTGACCAAAGCCTGCCAATTGGCTTTGGATCACGCTTCCTGCTCAACAGCGGAAGTCGACCTTTTTCTGGCCGGCGATCTCTTAAACCAGATTATCTCCTCCTACTTCACCGCCGTCACCTTAGGCATTCCCTTTCTTGGCCTCTATGGGGCCTGTTCCACCGCGGCCCTCGGTCTTGGTCTCGGGGCAATGCTCCTGGACGGAGGCTTTGCCGGTAAGGTTCTAACGGCCACAGTTAGCCATAATTCCACGGCGGAAAGGCAATACCGTTTTCCCACCGAATACGGGGCCCAGCGTCGTCCCTACCAACAATGGACGGTAACCGGTGCCGGGGCCGCCCTGCTTGGTTATGACCGGTCCGGACCAAAGATCACCGCCGTGACCTTCGGTAAAGTAATTGATCTCGGTTCAACGGACCCGTTAAACATGGGGGCGGCGATGGCCCCCGCGGCCGCGGACACCATCCGCCAACACTTTCAAGACACCGGCTGGGACCCAAACGCCTTCGATCTGATTGTCACCGGCGATCTGGGTAAAATCGGTCTTGCCCTTTGCCGGCAAGAGCTGGCGGAAAGCGGTCTAAACCTTGGTGCGAACTTCACCGACTGCGGCGTCATGATTTATGATCTCCAAAAACAAGATGTCCACGCGGGCGGTAGCGGCTGTGCCGCCTCCGCCCTGGTCACCTACGGGCACCTGTATAAAAGATTTAAGCGTCAAGAGCTCCACCGGCTCCTACTCGTCGGGACCGGTTCTCTCCATAGTACCACCTCTTTTCAGCAGGGGGAGAACATTCCGTGTATTGCCCATGCGGTGCGGATCGAAGCGTAGTTACTGGAATGCCGAACCCTATCTTAACACCAAGCCCCAATCCAGTCCGACCGTGATCGATGCGGTCTTTCCCCTTTTGAACGAAGCCGAACAACCCGCAATTTTGGCCGGACGGGGTTGTCGCGGATTAGGGCCGCTTCTCTTGGACTTCGCCACCCATTGGGAGAGCGGTATTACACTGACCATGCCCGCCAAAGGGGTCGTACCCGGTGCCCATCCCCTTGTCCTCGGGGGTCTGGGGCCGGGCGGCAGTGAGGCTTCCAGCCGGATGCTGGCCGAAGCCGACCTGCTCCTCATTGCGGGCGCAACCTGGTGGCCCGAATTATACCTCCCCGACTATTTACCGATCGTCCAGATCGATGCCGCCCCCGAAAAGATTGGGGGACAGATCCCGGTTACTTACGGGATCGTCGGCGACCTTGTTCGCCTGCTCCCCCGTTTACAAGAAGGTATTCAAAAAAGAGAAAAACCCTTCTGGCAACGGCGTTTGCAGGAGTTTAAAACGGAGTGGCAAGCAACAATTGCGCCCGAATACGAAGCCGAAGGCTCACCGGTCCCACCGGGACGGGCGATCAAAGCAATCGAAGCCGCAGTCAACGAAGATGCTGTGATCTGCTTGGACGTGGGCGACCATACCGTCTGGTTTAACCGCCTTTTCAGTGGGACCCGCCAAACCGTCCTGGTCTCTGGGAGCTGGCGTTCGATGGGCTTCGGTTTACCAGCGGCACTAAGCGTCAAGCTGGCCGCACCAAAGCGCCAAGTGATCGCGCTCGTCGGTGACGGTGGTTTGGCCCAAAGTCTCGCCGATTTTTGTACCGCCCTCCGTTATCAACTGCCCATTAAGGTGATTGTCTTTAAAAACGACTGGCTGGCGATGGAGCGGGACCGCATGGAACTGATGGCGCTGGACTATGGGGTAACTCGGGTGTACACACCGGATTTCGCCGTCTTTGCCCGTGCCTGTGGCGGAGAAGGTTATACCGTTAATGATCCGGCCGAGCTTGATAAGATGTTAGATCTGGCCCTCAACAACCCGGAACCGGCGATCGTGCAGATTCACACGGCCGCCCCTTCGGCACCGTCTACCACTTCTCCCCCTGGCCGGACTTGTTGTTCAACCCGGTCCATTTAGTACGATTACCGACCGTAGACGAAAAAAACGTTAAAACCAATGTCACGCTGGGGCCGAAAGCCAAACGCCCGTTGGAACTGGCGATCCCGATCATCATCTCCGGAATGTCCTACGGTGGTGCCATCAGTAAACAAGCCCGCCTTGCTTTGGCGAAGGCCGCGACCGCCGCCGGGACCGCCACCAATACCGGTGAAGGGGCCTATCTGCCAGAGGAGCGCGAGTTGGCGGCCAAATACATCTACCAATACCACCGCGGCCAGTGGCCCCACGGGAATAAAAAAGACTTCTACACCCTGGCCGACATGGTCGAGATCCAACTGGGCCAAGGGGCGCAGGCGGCGGCCCCCCAAACTACGAAAGCCGACAAGATTGATGAAGAGTTTCGGCAGATCTTTGGCTTGGAAGAAGGGGAAGATGCGGTGATCGCTTCCCGCCTCCCCGGACTGGAATCGGGTGAAGATCTAAAACACCTGGTGGCACGGTTAAAAGAAGAAACCGGCGGCGTTCCCATCTCCTATAAGTTTGCCGCTTCCCACTACCTGGAGGAAGAGATCGAATTGGCGGTGGCCGCCGGTGTTGATGTCATCGTCATCGACGGTGCGGAAGCAGGCACCCATGCGGGGCAACCCCTAATCGCCGATGCCTTCGGTTTACCCACCATGCACGCC
>JAAZDX010000233.1 GCA_012512605.1 Bacillota bacterium | reverse complement strand
CCCCCGGCTTGGGTCCATTTCGAACCAGGCACCCGAATCCCGTAGGCCAGTTGGTCACTCCAGCCGTGATAGGCCCCGCCCATCTTCAACACGTACTTCTTCTTTGTGGCCAGGCGGGCCACCCGGATCGCCGCCATACAGGCTTCGGTCCCGGAACCAAGCATCCGGAACATCTCCACCGTTTTGAAGTTTTCGGAGATCTTTTTGGCCAGCTTATACTCGTATTCATGGAAGAGTCCGGTGGAGGGGCCACAATCATTCAAGAGCTCGATCACCTTCGACCGTACGGAGACGGGATTACTCCCCAACACCGTCGGGCCGCCAGCTTGTAAAAAATCGTAATAGCGGTTGCCGTCCAGATCATAGAGGTAGGCCCCTTCCGCTTTCGTGATCACCAACGGAAACGGGTAGTTAAAGGCCAAGTTGTGTTGGACACCGCCCGGGATCACTTGCTTGGCCTCTTCGATCAGCGCCTTTGATTTGGCGCATTTTTTGTTAAAATAGTTCTCCACATAATCTTGGAGTTTGTCCGGACGGATGGTATAGCTCGGTTGTTTGATCAAGTGGTCCAGTTGTTTAATGATCTGGTCCGCATCATGGTATTTAGAGATCGCAAAGGTTTCCCCCATTTTCCTCCCCCTCTTTTCCCTCTTTTTATGTGGTGAGTGAGTACTCACTCGCTCAGCCTAATTTTACCATCATTCCCTTCGCAAGTCAATAGTAACCCTTTATTAACCTGTTGGCGGGTTGAGCCCGCTTTTTACCGCAATTGCCGCCTCCCCTTTACCGTGTTATAATCTAGGTGAATTCGATGTGGTTTGCTGTGGTGCCCTTGGCCAATCTATGATTTGAGGTGACATTTTTATGCTTTTTTTTAATACAGACTCCTTTCGCAAACTCCCGGCCGATAAACAGGAGAAAATTCTCCAGACCGCGATCCTCGAATTTGCCGAACACGGTTTTGAGGGCGCGAACATAAACGTGATTGCGAAAAAAGCCGGCATTAGCGTTGGTTCGATGTATAAGTACTTCAAGAACAAACATGAGCTGTACATGATGACGGTGAGCATCTCCGTTGCGAAGCTAAATACGGCTTTGAACGAGATCATCAACCTGAAGATGGATTTTTTGCGTACCGTGGAGCAGATCATCCGGGCCATCCAACTTCATTCCCGGGAAAACATCTATTTGACCAAATTGTATAACCAGATGACCACCGAGAATAATACCGAATTTGTCCAGAAGATCGTCGCCCAGATGGAAGGGTTAACAGCCCAGCTTTATGCCGCTTTTATCGAAGAAGCCCAGAAAAACGGAGCGGCCCGTAGGGATATCGACCCAAGGTATTTTGCCTTCTTCCTTGATAACCTCTTTATCCTGCTGCAGTTCTCCTACACCTGCGAATACTACAAAGAACGGCTGAAGATGTTTGTGGGCGACGATGTCTTTGCCGATGACGAACTTTTGGTGGAACAAATGATGAAGTTTGTCAAAGGGGCGCTTTACTTAAAAGATTAGGCTCTTATGCGCTTAGACACAAAAAACCGGCGGCCTTTGCCCCCGGTTTCCTGTTCCCCATGGCGTCGCGACTTGTCTTTTCACCCTTTATTCATAGATGATCAGCGCAATAAAGTCTAACGGTTCAGTGCCAATGTTCTTCAGGGCGTGCCCTTCGCCGGCCCCGGTAAAGGTGACGTCGCCAGCGGTTACGGTGGTCACAGCCCCGTTATCGTTGAACTCGCCGGTTCCGCTTAAAATATAATAGGCTTCGCCCTCCTT
>JAAZDX010000232.1 GCA_012512605.1 Bacillota bacterium | reverse complement strand
GTTATGGTGGTCTGCAGTTAACCACACCGACAGGTTCACGCGGGGATAAGGCCACGTTTTTGAACGACCAAGAAACGCCGGCGCACTCGGAATATAAACGCCATTGGTACCAGTTCCACCTGTGCGGTCGTCTGGCTTACAATCCAGGAACCAACAGTGCCGTTTTGATCCGTGATTTTCACCGGCGGTTTGGGGAAAAGGGAAATGATCTGGCCGCCCTCTACCACTTAACCGGAAAAGTACTACCGCTGTACAACACCTTCCATAAAGCGGTAATCCCGGGGCCGGATCTCAACACCGGCGGCCTCCTCCCCTTTTATCTACGGATACCCACTGCCGATCCGGCCTTGTTTGCCGACTGTCGCGAGTATGCCGATGCCACATTGAACCGGACTGATCTTACCAAACTCACCCCGCCTTCGGTCGCAGCTGAACTCGGCGGTCTGGGAAGGGAAATCATCGAAAAAGTTCGAGCTTTACGCGGGGTTAGCCTTAGCGCCGAGAATCATTTTGTCGCCGAGTGGGAGCAGACCCTGCTTTGGGCAGAGATTACCGGTTGTTTCGCCCTTTACCACCATGCCAAGATCTGCGCCGCCCTTGAAATGGCCTATTTCTCGGTAACCAAGGACCTGAACTGCTTGGAAAAGGTCTTAGCCTTCCTGAAGGAAGCCCGCTTCTGTTGGACGAAATTACCTTCTGCGATTCAGTGTCCGGAACAACGGCTGCTGCTTTTAGAAGATGAAAAGAGGATTCGGAATTTATTGGCAGAATACCGTACAAGAGGAGTTTTTCTCGTGGGCTTTGATTTTGGTGGGTTACCGGTTCCAACGCCGTCACAAGAACTAAACCAGAGCGTTTTTCCCGAATATTTTGTGGAAGAAGGTTTTACCCTTGTTCATGAACAGACTACTTATGATCCTGAACGCGGTTATGGTTGGCTGAATCCCACTGGATTACAGGCGACGCCGGCACCAACCGTGCGTCTTGGTGAACATGATCTTCAGATCACAACGGAAACTGAAAGCAACCGGCCTTTTTCCTACGATAATCTACTCTTCAATAAACTGGTCTGGTCCCGAACGAACGCCTCTTTCCAGGTTGATTTAAATCCGGGTTCTTACCAAGTCCACCTGACTTTTTGTGATCGTTCTCCTAAACCCCGTCGGCACGGCCCGATGCAGATCACCCTCAATGACCGAGTTATTGTCAAAGACCTGGTGATCACCCCCGGGCAAAGAATTGACCTGCGGGAAATCATCGAAGTTAGCGCCGGGAAATTAACCCTTAGTTTCACTTGTGCACCAGAAGCCGATTGGTTTATTTCGGCCTTAACCATTCATCCGGTTGCCCCGGTGCTTACCCATAGGCCGATCACCATCTGGGAGCGGGGGAAACCTTTGGCCATCCAGGCTACGGTGACCGGGATTAATCCGATCGGTCAGGTGATTCTGAACTACCAAACCGAAAACGAGCGAGGTTATCATATGGTAATGATGACGCCGCTCTCCACCGACCAGTTTATGGCCACCATCCCCACCGTTTATTTGGAACAAGGGAACTTGATTAATTATTATATTACGGCCATGGATAACCAGGGAATAAAAGCCTCCCTTGGCAGCTTTGACCAACCTTTTCAAGTTGACTTACGTAATACCATTGATCATAACCCTACGTTCTTCCATTTCCCCCCCGGTCCGGATGATAAAACACTGAAATGTACAGTGCGACCGGCGTCGGAATCGAAAGTGGAAAACGTAACTATTTATTACAAAAATGCCGATTATAAAATAAATCAGGTAACGTTGGAGCGGGAAAATGCCGAAGATGAATATGGGATAAGTCTTTCCCGTCTTGAACAGTTACCTGACCATGGGACCAGCTATCGTTTCGTGGTTAAATTCAATAATGGAGAACTAGCCCTTTTTCCGAATCCACTCACGGCAGTGCCCTATTTTCAACTTAAAATTGGAACTGGAACTGGAAAAACCCATTAATCGGTACTAATGGCATCAGTCGGACAGTTTTCGGCGGCTTCCTCGGCACAAGATTCCTGTTCTTCCGGAACTGGTCCATCGATGGCTTGGGCTTTGCCGTCATCATCCCAAGAATATAAATCTGGGCACATACTAATACACAAACCACACGCGATACAAAGATCCGGATCAACCTTTGTCTTCAGATGATCACCCCCTTCAGATTACATGGGCTACTCCAGAGCTTTTAGGATAGGAGGGATATTATGGGGACTATCTCCAGGCTAAACGACCCAAACCAGCCGAAAAACCAAGGTGTTCTTATCATTGATGACCAACGGATCATGCGGTTGGTTCTAGCATCTATCCTTTACGATACAGGAATTAAAGTTCTGGGACAAGCCAGTAACGGTCTTGAAGCATTAGAATTATATACCCAATTGAGACCAATGGTGGTCCTCCTTGATTTGCTCATGCCGGTGATGGATGGGTTTACCACCATGGAAAAGCTGCTGGCCTATGATCCGAAAGTAAATATCGTAATCTGCTCTTCCATGCAGCATAAATTCTATATTTCTCGTGCTTTAAAACAAGGGGCGAAAGACTTTTTAGTCAAACCCTTCCGTAAAGAACAGGTCCAGGCTGCGGTCAACAAACTAATGGTGGGCTCAACCCTTGTCCATCATTATCCCCGTTACTTAATGTTAGACTAATACCGCAAAACGGTAGCCTCCCGAAAAACCTTATTCATCATAAAGCAGTCTTTATTGGGTGACGACTACTTCTTCAACCTTTTTGGTTTTTGGTTTATCCACTATATTTTGGACTTTATCGATAATTTGGGGAGCAGCCTCCAGCAGCCGATCCACCAAGACGTTACTTTCCACCGGTAACAGCCGTGTTTGCTCTTTGTTCACCACCAGAAAAGCCACGGGATTAAGGGTAATCCCTGCCCCACTCCCTCCCCCAAAGGGAAGATCGGTTTGATCCATTTCATAACTTTTTTCGTCCTTTTTTTGTTGACCGGCAAACTCACTCCCTCCGGCGGCAAACCCGAATGAAACTCTTGATACGGGGATGATTACACTTCCATCGGGGGTCTCCACCGGATCGCCGAGAATGGTATTCACATCCACCATATCTTTTATACTCTCCATCGCGGTCTTCATTAATCCCTCAATCGGGTGTCCTTGCATGTTTTTTCCCTCCTCCAAGTTGGATTAGATATTCCTTGATTCCGGCAACGATAATATGTCCTAACTTGATTTCAAATATACAGTCTAGCATGGTTTCCCAGTTTTTCTCCCTAAAGTTGGGCACCACCATGATCTGGGGAGGTTCTTTGAAACGATACTCATTGGCCAGGAAACCGACGATCACCCCTTTTGCACTCCAGAAGAGTCCGACGGCTGGTCCGAGGGCCGCGGGCTCGACACCCCCAAGTACCGTTCGCCAGACGAACCGGTTAAAACGTCCTTTCCTTTCCATCTTTTCCTCGACAGTGACCCGCTGACGGTATTTTTCCGGGAGGAAAAAGTAGAAGAAAGTCCCCCCCAACCCATATTTTTTTAGAGTCCGGCCGATTAACAGTAGATTAGACAGGAAAGCGCTGAAACCAATCTGCTGTTTTTGTGCATTGTCTTCTTTAGTCCCAAAACCTTCCGCCGAAGTCAAGGTCTCCTGGTTGAGACCAGCAGTTCCTTCCCATGTCATACTGGGAATTTCGTAGCGCCAAACATAAAATTTGTACAAGCGCAATTCCAAGGCGAAATAATCGTCTTTTCCCCGCCGGTGATAATACAGATGGAAATTAACCGGTAAAAGACCAAGTAAGAAGAGTAAAAAAATCGGGACAAATGTGGACAAAACATTCCACCTCTATCAAACCTGGGAATAGTTTGCCACATTTCCCCTGAAAACTATGCTAAGATTGGCTTTTTAAGTAGTGGTTCAACCCCCACAAGCTGGAACAAGCCATGGATGAAACCCAAAGATAATTCAGGCCAATTTGTTTTTCAGATAACGCCCAACCCAGGCGACCGTTTCCGCCGCCAACACTGAACCGATCGCACCTAAAAAGACGATTCCCCAAGCTGAGGGAGGTAAGGCTGCTGTCTGGAATAGTTTTCGTGCCACGGGATGGGAAACAACCATAAACTGCATTGCACCAGAGATCATGACCGCGCCGAAGAGATAAGGGTTGGTCCATAAACGCAGCTTGACGAGGGGCCGGGTTTCGGAACGACAGGCAAAAACATAACTTAGTTGGGAAAAGACCAGCGTACAGAAAGCCATCGTCCGGGCGATCCGCATACTTGCGCCGGTTTTCAAAGCAAAACCGAATACTACCATGGTGATCAAGCCGATGGTTACGCCTTGAATCAAAACTTTATAACTCAGACCGCGACTGAAGATTCCTTCCACTGGTGGACGGGGTGGCTCCTGCATCAGCTCACGTTCGGCTGGCTCGATCCCAAGGGCAATCGCCGGGAGTCCATCGGTGACCAAATTGATCCAGAGAATCTGGATGGGTAAAAGTGGAAAAGGCAGCCCAAGAAGGATCGCACTGAACATGGTAAGAATCTCGCCAATATTACAACCCAACAGATAACGGATGAATTTACGAATATTGCTGTAGATCCCCCGACCTTCCTCAATGGCCGCGACGATGCTGGCAAAATTATCATCGGTGATCACCATCGCCGACGCCTCTTTTGTCACATCGGTCCCGCTGATCCCCATCGCCACGCCGATGTCGGCTTCTTTAATTGCTGGCGCATCATTCACCCCATCACCGGTCATCGCCACAATTTCTCCCTGTTCTTTTAGGGCCTTGACGATTTTTAGTTTATGGTAGGGATTAACCCGGGCGAAAATATCTACTTGGCCAATGGTACGCCGCAATTCTTCGGGGGACAAGGCATCCAACTCGGTACCGGTCATGATCAACCCGTCCGGACGGAGTAATCCCAATTCTTCACCGACAGCCCGGGCGGTAGCGGGGAAATCTCCAGTGATCATCACTGTCCTAATTCCAGCTTGCCGACAGAGGCCGATCGCCGCTTTAACCCCTGGACGGACCGGATCCTTGATCCCAACCATCCCTAAAAAGACGAGCTCTTTTTCGTCTTCTTCGGTTAAAGTAACCTTTTCGGATGTTAAAGGTCGGTAGGCCAGGGCGAGAATCCGTAAAGAGCGGTCCGCCATTTCCTCCATCGCCCGGAACAAGCGCTTTCGATGCCAATTGTCGATCGGTACTTCCATTCCCTGCCAGCGGATCTTTGTCGACCGTTCGAAAAGCAGATCAGCCGCACCTTTCGTATAAAGAAAATGTTCTCCGTCCTCCTCCACCAGGACACTCATGCGTTTTCGTTCGGAAGTAAACTCCAATTCAGCCAGGCGCTTGACCCGATCTCTACTTAGTCCCGCTTTCAAACCCAAAGCAAGGAGCGCCCCTTCCGTTGGATCACCGGTCAAGCACCATTGTTTTGTCTTGGGCACCAATTCTAAGTCCGCATTATTGCAATAAAAGCCCGCCGTCAAAAGCATGCGCAGACCGAGTAAGTCGGGAAAGGTCGAGCCGCCAATGCGGAGCTGAATTTCCTGGCCCCGCCACCAAAAAGAACCGCGGGGTGTAAAGCCATCTCCCGTCACCAGAACTTCTTCCCCACCAAGATAACAACTGGTGACCATCATTTGGTTCTGCGTTAAAGTTCCGGTCTTATCCGAGCAGATCACAGTGGCGCAACCTAAGGTCTCAACTGCCGGGAGACGCCGGATAATCACCGACCGTTTGATCATCCGCTGCACGCCCAAGGCCAGGGCGATGGTGACGATGGCCGGCAAACCTTCCGGGATCGCAGCCACCGCTAAACTAACGGCGGAAAGAAACATGAGCCGGAAATTTTCCCCGCGGGCGATCCCGATAACCCCCACCAACACACAGATTCCAATACAAACAAGCACCAGGATCTTGCCTAAATGCTCCAAGCGTTTTTGGAGCGGGGTTAGACCAGTTTCACTTTCCGCCAGCATTCCGGCGATCTTTCCCAGTTCCGTACGCATGCCGGTGGCCACCACGATCCCTTTTCCCCGTCCGCGGGTGATGGTGGTTCCGGCAAAAAGCATATTTTGGCGGTCTCCTAGTTCCAAACGGGGTGAATCAAGTGGCCGGTTGGTTTTGTGGACAGGAATCGATTCCCCAGTCAGCGGCGATTCATCAACCTCAAGCCCGGTGACTTCCAATAAACGCAGATCCGCCGGAACCCGCTGTCCGGCTTCAACTTGAACTAAATCGCCTCGGACTACTTGGCAAGCAGGAATAGTACGCCGTTGACCCTGACGAAGGACGTAGGCTTGGGGTGCGGATAATTCACGTAAAGCCTCTAAAGAACGTTCAGCCCGGTATTCTTGGACAAAGCCTAAAATTGAATTTAAAAAAACAATAGCCAGGATTGTCAGCGCATCATGCCATTCGCCCAGGGCAATGGAGATCACAACCGCACCCAAAAGCACCAGAACCATAAAATCGGCAAATCCGGAAAAGAACAACCTCCAAGGAGAAATACGCTCTTTCATCTGCAACCGGTTTTCACCATCTTGGTCCAATCGGCGTTGGGCTTCCGACCCACGCAGGCCCCGATTGAGGTCGGTCTGGAGCTTACTTGCTAAATCAGCCGGCGTCATTTGCCACCATTGTTTTGACAAGGGTTTCACCCCGCAGAAGTTTATCTCTCTATACCTATGCGGAGCGAAAAAGGTTTTATGTCCGGAATTTCCTTGCGCAGTACAGGCCAAGAATGCTATACTGAGGGCGGAACGGAGGAATTAACATGCCCTTTGACGCCTTTGCAATTGCGCATTTAGCTAAAGAATTAAATAAAAACTTGACGAACAGCCGTATCGGTAAGATCTATCAACCCGACAAAGAGACAATTATTGTCGAAGCTTTCCATCCCTTTCCCCGGCGTGAACTCCAGCTCTTAATCACGGTCCACCCCCGCTTCTACCGGGCCCACTTGGTAACGGAGAAGCCGGTAAATCCGCTGCGTCCACCCGCCTTTTGTATGCTGCTGCGGAAATATTTACAAGGGGGCCGGATTATCAAACTGGAGCAACCCCCGTGGGAACGGATCATCCGGATTCAAGTTGAAGTTTACCAGCCGGAAGCAGGTTTAACCATGTTTTCGTTGATCTTTGAAGCGATGGGCCCGAATAGTAATCTTTTGTTGGTGAACGGAGACGGGATCATAGTTGATGCCCTTCGTCGGTTCGCGGAAACGCCTACACGTGGGCGGGAGATCATGCCGGGTAAACCCTACCTTCCTCCCCCGGCTCCGGGGTTGTATCACCCCGGTAACCTTACCTGGACGGCTTTTGAAAGAATTTTTCAGTTTTCTTCCGGTGAACAGAAAATCGCAACGGTTTTAGCCAAAGAATTGTTTGGTCTTTCCCGCCCCCTCCAACAGGAGATCTTGCAAAGGGCAGGCCTTCCGGAAACGATGACCGTTGCCGAAGCCTCCGCCGGTCTACTGCAGCGCCTATATGACGAAGTTATTGCTTGGCACCGGCGGACCATGGAAGATCCGGTCTGTCTGCTTTATTTGGATTCTTCCGGTTCTCCCCGGGATTTTTTCCCGTACCAACCGATTCATCTCCCGGCGGACCGGTTAAAACCAGTTCCTGACTTAAACAGTGCCATCGTTGCCACCCTGCACCAGCGTAGCCAAGACGCAGTTTATCAGCATAAACGGGATCAACTTAAAAACACGATCAGGAAAGCGATCAAAAAAGCCAGCAAAAAGCGGGAGAAACAACGGGCTGAGCTTGCTAGCGCAGCCGACGCGGACACCTATCGGTTATACGGAGAGCTTATTGCGGTTCATCTCCATGAGATGAAACGGGGCCAAACCGAACTGGTTGCCACCAACTATTACCAGCCGGAAGCACCGCCGATTACCATTCCGCTTGATCCGGTTTTAAGTCCAGCCGCCAACTCCCAGCTTTATTACAAAAAATATAATAAGGCCAAGAAAGGTCAGACCAAAATTCGCACGCAACTAGAGCGGACCGGGGTTGAACTGGAATACTATGCTTCATTGGAAAATGCCTTAGAGAATCCCCTATCCTACGCTGACTTGTTGGAGATTGAAGCGGAAATGATCGAAGTCGGCCTCCTTAAAAAAAAGAAACAAAGCAAAGAACCGTCAAACGCGCGGGTTCGTAACCGACCATCCCTTTTCCGGTCGGTTGGTGGGTGGGAGATTTTAGTTGGGCGCAATAACAAACAGAACGACCAATTAACGATGAAAACAGCCGCCGCCCATGATCTTTGGCTACATACCCAAAAAATCCCCGGCAGCCATGTGATCATCCGCACCCAAGGAAAACCAGTTCCGCCCGATGTATTGGTGGAGGCTGCTAACCTCGCCGTTTATTTTAGTAAAGCCCGTGGATCCAGTAAAGTCCCGGTTGATTACACGGAAAAACGTCACTTGCGCAAACCAGCCGGCGCTCCTCCCGGGTTTGTAGTTTATAACCGTTACCAAACCCTGCGGATCGATCCGGATCCTGAGATCTTAAAACGGCATGGCCTTAAGCCCATTGTGGAATAATGAATAGAAAAAACCCTTTCTTGTTGAAAGGGTTTTTTACTTCTTAAAGTTTTAGTTTTGTACCTCTTTTTCCTGGCTCTGCCTAATCCTTTCTTGCTCCGCTTCCAGTTGCTCCTGGTATTCTTGATAAGTGGTACGTACTTCTGGCCAGTTTTCTTTTAAACCGTAGGCGGAGAAGGTCTTTTCTTGGTAGGCAACCAACTTTTGGTGGTTGTTTTTCTTCTCTGCCAGACTAAGTTGGGTGATTCGCACCCCGTATTTTTCGGTCAATTCCCGTGCTGTTTCCCGATTCTGCCAGAGCAGCTCGATACTACCAAAGGCGATCGCATCCTGGGCGCATTCCTGAACGACTTTGCGGTAAGACTGGGGAATGCGGTGCCAGGCTGTTTTACTTAACATGATTAAATTAACGGGGAAGTAATGCTCGCTTTGGAGGATAAAACGGGCGGTGTCATAAACACGCATCTTTTTATAATCAATAAAATTGGTCTCGACCGCATCAACCATCCCCACTTGTAATCCGATTTTAAATTCGGAATAGGCCAGGGTCACCGGGGTAATACTCAAAGTTTCCCAAGTTTGACGGTGCGTTGGCAGTAATAACAAACGGAAGCGGAGACCACGACCCTGGGACAAGGAGACCAAGGCGCGGTTACTAACAATGTTAACGGGACCGTCGGTGATATACCCCAAAAGATAGTCCCCCCGGTTTTTTTGGGCTTTTTCCTTCAAGACCTCTCCTAAAGTTCCCGCAAGTACCGTTTGTAAATGTTCAGTAGAGAAAAAGAGGAAAGGAAGTTCCAACACCATAAATTCCGGTACATATTCGGCGTATTTAAAGGCGGAACAGGTAATGAGATCAACTGTTCCCCTTTGCAACCCTTTAATGAGTTCTTGGTCACTGCCTAAAACACCATCCAGATGAAGCGTGACTTTGATATGACCATTGGTCCGTTCCTGGACCAATCGTTGGAATTCAGTCAGCACCACCGCCCCCACTTCATCAGCGGCATTGGCCGTGGCTGCCGTCAGTTGCATCCTGTAGCTTTCCGTGCGCCCTGGTACGGCAAAAACCACAAACACCATGAGGAGTAATAAGAGACCAGATCCTTTTCGGCGCATCGTTCTTCCTCCCATTTGTATTTATTCTTCCAGTGCTTCTTGTTGCAATAAGTCGGCAATAAACGCCATTTTTTGTCTGCGGTAAGGGTTGGGCGCTTGTAGGTTGTCCAGCGCAACACGGCCTTTATATACAAAACTAATCTCATAGTCGTAATACTCTTTTAGAATATAATAAACAAAAGCTTCGGCAAAATCCTCATTCATCCCCATACTGCTGCTTAGGCTGAAAAAGGAGGATTCCCATTTAAACCAATTAAGAAAAAGGATTAAGCCTTCTACCGATTGAATATTGTGTAGCTTATCCGAAAAACCCTCTTTATCTTGCCAGTAGCGGTTACGGTCCCAGGAGATACTGACAAACTCCTTGTTCAAGGGGTGCGGAACAAACTTGCCTTGCCAATTAAATTTCAACCGGTCAAATTCGACTAGATGGCCAATCTCATGAATGACAATCCGCAGGAGGTTAGGTAGTTCCGGCGTTCCTTTAAAATAAAACTGTCCGCTGTGTTCCATTAAACCTAGGTTGGCGTTGAGTAATTTGTTTTCCCAGTCGTCACCGATGGTAAAAGTCAAATTAACCTTTTCCTGGTCGAGGTAGACAATCATCTGTGGCTTATCCGCAAAAGAGTAGGGAGCTTTAACGATGACAAAACGATCCGGATACTCCAATAAATAGCGTAAGTTGTGTTCATTTAACAGGTCCACACACTTTTTAAGGGCCTTAATCTGCCCCGGCGAAAGGGAAACTTTTGTTGGCGTAACATGCTTAAGAAACTCGTCTGAAGGTTGGTGCTTGGCCGGGTCAAAGCCCTCAAAAAGAATCCCTTGGTAAATAAAGGAGTTTTGCTCCCATCCACAACCGGCGAGTAAAACCATTACGAATAGACATAAAGACAAGATTCGAAGTAACGTCTTCATCGTCACCCAACCTTCCACCTAGAGTCTTACGTTGGAAGGTGCCAACACTCCCCTAATCACATTTGTTCCGGCGCTTTGATGCCCAGTAAACCTAGACCAGTAGCTAAAATGGTTTTAACCGCCCATACTAAAACAAGCCTTGCTTGTTGGAGGTCTTGGTCGTCGACCAAGACCTGACATTCATGATAGAACCCGTTAAAATTTTGGGCCAGTTCGATCAGATACCGGCTGATAATGGAAGGTTCATATTCATGAGCGGCACTGAGCACTTTTTCCGGGAAGAGATACATTGTCTTTACAACTCGAAGCTCCGCTGGTTCATGGAGTTTTTCCGGGGTAAAAGTGGCCATCGTCTCTGGCGAAACCCCGGCCTTACGCAGAATACTACAGGCCCGGGCATGCGTATACTGAAGATACGGACCAGTCTCGCCCTCAAAACTCAACGCTTCTTCCCATGAGAAAGTTACATCCTTAATCCGATTAACACTTAAAGCACCAAAAACAACGGCACCAACCCCGACCACCTGGGCAACCTCCTCTTTCTGCACGAGGTTTGGGTTTTTCTCATTGATTATGGCGAGTGTTTTTTCAATCGCCGTTTTTAAAAGGTCTTCCAGTAAAACAACCCGACCTGTTCTGGTGGATAACTTTTCACCTTTCAGACTTACCAGACCAAAGGGAATATGGACCAAATCTTTGGCCCAATCGCAGCCCATCAGTTCCATCACTTTAAACCATTGTTTAAAATGTAGACTTTGGGCAGCGCCCGTTACATACAGCGCTTTTACAAACTGATAGGTCTTTTTACGGTACAAGGCAGCGGCAATATCCCGCGTGGCGTAGAGCGTACTGCCATCCTTCTTCAAGATCAAACAAGGCGGCATTCCATAATCGTCTAAATTAACAATGGCGGCCCCATCACTCTCGACCAGCAGTTGTTTTTCTTGTAACTCTTTGACCACAGCACCAATTTTATCGTTGTAAAAACTTTCTCCGGCCATTGAGTCGAAGGTGATCTCCAGCATGTCATAGACCCTTTGAAATTCTTCTAAACTAATTTCTTTAAACCAACGCCAGAGGGTTAAGGCTTCTTCATCCCCGTTCTCAATTTTCCGGAACCATTCGCGGGCCTCATCCTCTAAGGCCGGATCTTGCTCCGCTTCGGTATGAAATTTGACATATAAACGCATTAACTCCTTGATTAACCCCTCTTCGACCGCTTCTGCGGAACCCCATTTCTTGTAGGCGGTGATCAGCTTGCCGAACTGGGTTCCCCAGTCGCCCAAATGGTTGATCCCAACGCAGTTATAACCCAAAAATTCGAAGATTTTATACAGAGAATTTCCAATCACCGTACTACAAAGATGACCGACATGAAAAGGTTTGGCGATATTAGGGGCCGAAAAATCGATGACAATATTCTGTCCTCCGCCGATGGAGCGCGACCCATAATTGGATCCGTAAGTCAAGATACTGTCC
The DNA here is from genome assembly GCA_012512605.1 of Bacillota bacterium. Taxonomy (GTDB): domain Bacteria; phylum Bacillota; class UBA4882; order UBA10575; family UBA10575; genus Capillibacterium. Next base: position 310 of record JAAZDX010000232.1, on the reverse strand, counting down.
AAAACGGCTTTGACCAAAGGCACCGGTTCCACGTAAAAATTCAGATACGGACCAGTGGCCTTGACCGCCGCAAAATAAGGGGCCGGATCAATTTTCCCTGCCAACTCCTGGGCAATCAAATTGGGGGCTTTTTTAAGTAATTTACTCAGTTGAAAACAGGGCAAAGCCAGATCGCCCAACTTGTCGTCGGGCGGGTATTCAAGTAAAGCGTAGATCGCTTCCTTTGCTAACCCGGGCTCCGCTAACGCCGTTTCCACTGTTTCCGCAATTATTTCCTTATAATCAAGATAACTGTTCTTCTGCATTTAGC
>JAAZDX010000231.1 GCA_012512605.1 Bacillota bacterium | reverse complement strand
GCTGCTTTGAAACAATTGGGTACCGCGAAGATTGCGGACTAAGACGAAGGGGGTAAACACATGACTTTCCAACATATTGAATCTTTTGTCCGTGCTGTACATACCGTAATTGCAATGATGCTGGATCCCGACGTTAAAACCGGTAAACCTTTTTTTAATGCGGATCCCCTGACCAAGTATGAACTGGCCGTATTAGTGGGTGTCCTTGGCGATCTGCAAGGTCAAGTTATCTGTGGGATGGATCAAGAGACCGGTAAAAATATTATTGGTCGGATGTTGGGCGTGGAGAATCCGACCATTGATGCCATGGGTAAAAGCGCCCTTTGTGAACTGAAGAACATTATTGTCGGGACCGCCAGTACCAATCTGTCTGAAGTTGGTTACCGCTGTAACATTACTCCCCCTCTGCTTCTAAGTGACGGAAAGGTTCCTGATTTTCTTAAACATATCGATACCGCATTAACGGTTCCGATTGAGATTGGATCCGGCAAGATCGAACTAAACCTCTTTCTAAAGAAAGATGAACTAGCTTCGTAAGGTGTTTTTTTTCGAATAAAACAAATAATAGTTGCGAACCGCAAAAATTCCCACTGAGATATGGGGGGAGCTTTTTTGTATCTCGGTGTTAAGGAGGTAAAGCCTGTGCATGACCAAACCATCCGCTTTGCGCCGAAAGATGAAGATCGGTTAGAGGTCAGTAAGGTTCTTAAACAAGTATGTGCTGCTTTGACAGAAAAGGGTTATGACCCGTTAGATCAGATTGTCGGCTACCTGCTTTCCGGAGACCCGGCCTACATCACCAGCCATAAAAACGCCCGCATCCTAATTCGAAAACTGGACCGCGATCAAATCCTTGAAGAACTGGTCCGGTATTATCTGGAAAGCGAGGGGGTTTAAATGTCATATTTTCGGATTGAAGGCGGCCGTCGGTTAAAAGGTACGATCCGGATCAGCGGTTCGAAGAATAGTAGTCTTGCCTTGATGGTTGGCGCGGCATTAGGCGATGAAGACGTACTCCTCACTAATTTTCCCCAGGATTTAGACGCAGTTGTGCTGGCGGATATCCTCCGGGAAGTAGGAGTGAAAGTGGAAGAACAAGCCCCCGGTAAGGTGTTGATTAACGGTTCTGGGCTGAAGCGGAAACCGATCCCCTATGAACTGGCGCGGAAGATAAGGGGGTCTTTTTATGTGGCCGGGTTGATGTTGGCCCGTTTGAAGGAAGCGGAGATCCCGTTACCGGGCGGCTGTTTTCTGGGGCCGCGGCCGGTTGATTTTCATATTAAAGGTTTTCAGGCGTTGGGGGCTGAGGTCAATATCGAACACGGCCTGATGAAAGCTAAGATGGACAGCCCGATTGAGAAAGGTTTTTTTATTAACCGCAGTAGTGTGGGGACGACAGTCAACCTGATGAATTTGGCTAGTCTGACCCCGGGAACTTTTGTTCTGGAGAATGCCGCCAAGGAACCAGAGATTGTGGATTTGGCGGTCCTTCTTAATGCGATGGGGGCGCGGATCCGAGGGGCTGGGACCGAGGTAATCCGGATCCAAGGGGTCGAAGGGCTTAGAGGGGCAGAACATCCGATTATTCCTGACCGCATCGAAGCCGGCACCTATATGATGGCGGTAGCTGCGACACAGGGTGAGGCCGTTTTAGAGAATGTGATGCCCGATCACCTGCGGACGCCCATTATGAAGCTGCGAGAGACGGGTGCCCTGGTGGAAGAGGGGGAAACTTCCATTCGGGTGGCGGCACCGGAACCTTTAGCCAGTACCGATCTGGAGACTGCGCCCTATCCGGGTTTTCCCACCGATTTGCAGCAGCCCTTCGGCGTTTTAATGTCCATTGCCCAAGGCACCAGTATCATCCGGGAGACGATCTTTGATAACCGTTTTCGCTATTTGGATGAACTAACCCGGATGGGCGCTGATGTGCGTGTCGACCGGGACCGGGCGATCATCAAAGGGGTACCTTTCTTAAGTGGGGCGCCGGTCGAAACCACCGATCTACGGGCCGGGGCAGCCCTGGTAATTGCCGGGTTGGTTGCCGATGGGGTAACCTTGGTTTCCAGCGCGGAAAACATCGATCGGGGTTACGAAAAAATGGTAGAGAAGTTACGGGGGGTCGGCGCGAAAATTGAACGCCTTCGTAACGTTGATGAGTGTAAAGAGGTAATTTAAAGAAACTAAGCAATCAACCGTCGGCTGGGACGGTTGATTTTTTTTGTGGCCAAGCGATAGGGACGAGGATAGTCATAATTGGCCCAGAACCAACATAAAAATGGGGGGCGGGGTGAAAAAGATGCTCAAGGCGAACCTGGTCCTTTTTTTATTCTTATTCATCGGCCTCTTTTTCGGTAATAGTCTGATCGCGGCCAGCGCTGGAACCTTGTTGGTGTTGAAGCTCCTGAATAGTCCGGTGGTGCTCACGGTTTTGGAGAGACACGCTCTCCAATGGGGCTTGCTTTTTCTATTAATTGCGGTCATGGTTCCGCTGACCAAAGACCAAAGTGCTGGGAAAGAGCTATTCCAAGTTCTATTGACCCCCGCCGGTTTGGTTGCCGTGGTCGGCGGGATCGCCGCTGCTTATCTTTCTGGACAAGGGCTGGGTTTACTCTACTTTAAACCGGAGATTATGATTGGACTGGTGCTCGGAACCGTTTTGGGGGTCTCCTTTTTCAAAGGAGGACCGGGTGGCCCTTTGGCGGCAGCGGGACTGGCGGCTGTTCTTCTTAAATTGATAGGTTTAGTCCAGAAGTGAGGTGTCCGGTGATCGAATGCCGTAATCTAGTAGGGATGTCTGTTCTGAGGATCATCTCCGGTTTTTTGGAGATCGGAACCGCTCTGCTCTTCCTGCATTTTAAAAAGGTTGAAACCGCTCTTCAGCTCAATGCCATCCTTGGTTTAGTGGGGCCGATCATCTTTTTACTGGTTAGTGGCTTGGGTTTAATCACTGTGGCGACGAAGGTTTCCCCGTTCAAAGTAGCGCTCGTCGCCTTGGGGGTGCTCTTTATCGTACTGGGGAGTAAAAACTAAAAGCTTAGGGATGAAGAAAAGGAGGAGTAGCCTTGTTGACCGGGATGGGAAGTTCAGAACGGAAAGGACTTTTCTATTTCACCGCGCTCTGTTTCGCGCTCATTACTTTGTCGTTGGCAATTTACCCCAAAGCAGGGCTAGCTGCAGCCCAGGATGGACTGGCCATCTTCGCGGAGGTTGTTCTCCCGTCCCTTTTGCCCTTTTTTATCCTCTCCGAAATCCTCCTTGGCTTGGGGGTTGTTCATTTTATCGGGGTCTTCTTGGAACCACTAATGCGCCCGATCTTTAATGTTCCCGGGATCGGCGCTTTTGCTTTGTCAATGGGTTTGGCCGCTGGCTACCCAATGGATGCGGTGATCACGGCTAAATTCAGACGTTTAAAACTGTGTACGCAAATTGAAGGCGAGCGGTTACTGGCCTTCACTAACACGGCGGATCCGCTTTTCATGTTCGGTGCCGTTGCGGTTGGGATGTTCGGCTACCCTGAGCTTGGTGTATTCATTGCCATCACTCATTATTTAGCAGCTTTTACGGTCGGTATAGTCTTTCGTTTTTACCGTAGAAAAGAAGACCCGCCGGTGGCGGCTGAAGAGCGGACCAAAGGCAATCTATTGGAGCGGGCGCTGGCTGAGATGCGCAAGGCCTATCAGGAGGATGCGCGACCCTTGGGGCAACTCCTGGCTGATGCGGTAAAAGATTCCGTCTCCACCTTGCTGATGATCGGGGGTTTTATCGTTCTGTTTGCCGTATTATATCAAGTACTGGAGGAAGTGGGGGTCCTCCGATATATTCTGCCGGTGTTGGAAGGCGGGTTGAAAATCCTGGGTTTAAATCCGGAATTAGGTTCGGCGCTCGTCAAAGGCTTTTTTGAGATCGATATCGGGACGATGGCGGCGGCAAAGACGGCGGGCGCCCTAGCGGACCGGCTAATTGTCTCCGCCGCGGTAATCGCCTGGAGCGGGCTTTCGGTTTTGGGGCAAGTGATGAGTGTCATCCATGGGACGGACCTCCGGATTAGGCCGTTTATCATTGCCCGGGTGCTGCAGGCTTTCGTCGCCGGTTTCTATACCTATCTGCTAATCGGGATGGTTAAATTGCCCGAGGCTCTTCCGGCGGCGCGGACTTTTACCGGAGGGATCCTAAACCGCTGGATGCTTTCGGGAAAGCAGTTTTTGATCATTACCGGGCTTCTCATCGTCGCGGGACTTTTCATGCGGTTTTTATCTGGGTATCGTTTGGTCTGCCGCGCCGATAGGCCGGGACCGCAAGGGGGAGAAGGAGACGGCAAGAGTGTAGCCCCAAAAGTTCGGAAGTAGTCCTTGCTGATGACCGTAGAGCGACAAGCGGCCAGCAACGAGCGACCAGCCACATGTTTATAATCACCAAAACCTCCAAAGGAAGACTAGTTTTACGGCCCTGAGCTTGGGAAAGCTAAGGGCGAAGGGAGGTGCTACATATGGGTTCCGGACAAAGAAGTAATACTTTAATGGTGAAAGAAGCTGCCCAGGCGATGGAGAAATTCAAGTATGAAGTGGCCAATGAACTAAACATCAATACGCAGCCGATTCAGGGGGACTACTGGGGATATATGACCGCACGTGATTGTGGAGCCGTGGGTGGTCATATGGTAAAAAGAATGATCGAGGCGGCCCAGCGGTCTTTAGCGGACCAAGCAGCTTATCAGGCCACGTCATCCTTCCGGCAAACGGTTAATACCCAGCAATCGGGGCAGAATCTTAGCTCCGGGCCAGGCGGTCCATCGGTTTTAAGTTCAATCCCTGGCTTTACTCAGCCACAACAACCCCAATAGTAACAACAACGGAGGCTTTGGCCTCCGTTTAATTTTTGCCCACTGTCATCCCCTTGGCCAAAAAGAGGAGGAGGCCGGTGGTGGCCAGCGGGTAAAAGAACAAGGCGGCAAAGACGAGGCCCGAATCGTTGACGAGCAAACCGACACCGCCGCCCAGCAGAGCAAGGACGAAAAGGGTGGTAAAAGAATTCTGAACCTCCAAATAACTCCCGGCAAAGGTTAGGACAGCGGAAAGAAAGAGGAACATCCAGCGGGAACCGAGGAGCCGCAGGTTGACCTGGATTTTACGCCGCACTATTTCATTGAGGGCCGAAAAACCCCGTCTTTTAAAACTTGTCAGCAACAAGCCGAAATGGGAATGCTGTTCGGGCTGGGCAAAGAGATAGTCGAAGGCCAGAAGGACGAGGGCAAACAAGAAAAGGATGAAAAGGTAGGTTAGAATTTGTTGGAGGGGAAAGGCCTTTGTTTGACGGTGATAAAGGGCAAGAGCCATGGTGATCGCCATGGCGGTGAGACCAGCGCCAAAATTAGCACCAAGGTGAGGGAGGGAGAGAATTAAAACCGCCGCCAGAAACAGCGCCAAGGTCCATTGGCGTGGCCTGGGGTGGTTTTGACCATTTTGCCAAAGATACACCCCCAGGAGACAACCTAAAAACAGACCGGAGAGTTCATTACCGATCCCATAGAAACGGGCTCCGAGCATGGGATCATGCCCGAGGACCGATGTGGAAAGCAGGGCGGGATGACCGATGGAACCAACGGGAATGAGGATAGCCAACAACCATAAAGGCAGAAGCGATCCGGCACTGATTACCGCAGGGAGCTGGGCGTATCTGGCTCTACCCCGGCCAAGACGGTTCATAATTACGCTGAGGAACGTAAGAGAAAGCGCGATGGCTAGCGTAGCCCCAACAAACCAGGGAATGGTTGCAAGGGCCAGTTGAGAGGCCAGGTGTAAGGCAGTAGGTAAGGCCGATACAAAGATGATAAAAAGCCACAAATACGTACGGACCGGGCCGGCAACATGTAAGGGGAGTAATTTCAGCAAAGTAATGGCCAGGAACGTCAAAGGTAAGCAGAGGGCAACCCCGTTCAGAAAGACCGGTAACACCTTGCGGCGGAAAAGGCTGATGGCATTGATCTTCTTTTCCATCTGTATTAAAGCAGAGACTCCCCCTTTGTGGCCGGCAGTCATGCTCCGGCCCGAGGCGTGAACCGGTGTATTCAAGTTGAAAAGCTGAAGCACGGTCGGCACCAAATCAACATTGGCCACCAGGCCCGGGTGGCGGGTTGTTGGCGAACTGAGAAAGCCGGCGGGAAAATTCTTCCCCCAGACCAGGCAGGGCGTTAAATAGGCCCCTTGTTTGAGGTTGTTCAGAGACGGCGTTGGGGTAAGTAAGATGACGGTATCATGTTCCAGGTCGAAAAGGGGCCAAATGGTTTGGGTAAAATGCTCCAACCGGCGGTATAGACGCTTCTTTTCAGCCGTGATTTGGCGGTCGAAAAGATAGGACGATAAGGCCTCGAGACGAGCAAAATCGCCTAATTCCAAGACTAGGAGATCGGTTTTTGCCCTGAACTCCTTATATTTCGCCACCAAGTACCGGTAGTCGGTTTCCCAGGGTAAAAGACCGGCACCCGGTTGTAAGGTGTTGTTGCCAACATCGCCATAGTCGACCAGTCCCCGGTTATTGGCGGCTAACCATGGACCAAAGCGGTTATGGGTATAGTAGGAATTTTCTTCCGTGGGCGGGGCTGGATCCGCATTGCCGAAAACAGCGGTGCGAAGGCGGTTTTCGTGGAGAACTTGCCCTAAGAGACAGGGAACAACGGTCCGGACGGGGGAGAAGTTTAAACGAAACGCTTCGGGTAGACGGGGTAGGATCACTTGGCCCGTGGGAAAGGATGGATCGCCGGTGAGCTGTTGGTAAAGGAGGCCGGCCTCGATGCCCATCCAGATTTCGTCATAATTCAAGGCCAGCCCGCCCTGGTGATCGCTGCGGGCAGGTGCACCGGCCCCTAAGGGCGCATGGGTATTTCCGGCGCTCCTGGTCCCGGCGGTATTGGTTGTGATCAGAGCACAGGCACTCTCGCTGATTTTCGCCCGCAGGAAGGGACCGGCTTCAGCTGCTAATTCGTGGAGGGAGATCCGGTCCACCAGAAGGATGGTCACTTTGGCGGGGGTAGCGCTCGATCCGGGTTGGGCATGGCAGAAGAGAAGACCAAGGGTCAGAAGAATGGCGGCGCAATAAGAACCGATCAAACGCAAAAAAATATCTCCTTGCCGGGTAAATCTTATGCGATCATCTTACCCGCTTCCGGCTTGAAAGATTCTCCGACGGTACTTAAAACGGCACCCCCGATCAGCAGTAAGCCTCCGGTGACCAACTTCAAAGTGAAGGCCTCATAGCCAAGCAAAAGAGAAAAGAGGGTGGCAAAGGCTGGTTCAGTGGCCAAGATGATTGCAGTCGAGACCGCGGAAAGGTGCCGCTGCGCCAGGGATTGGCAACAAAAAGCGATTCCGGTGGCCGGAATGGCCAAATACAAGATGGCACTCCATGTTTTAGCGTCCATCTGCAGGGCAACGGGGAAGCCGCCGGGGGTAAAAGCCCAGGCCACCGTTGCGACCACCGCAAATTGAATAATGGTCAGGGTGGTCGGATCCGAGCTGGTGACGGCGCGGCCGAGGGCGACAATATGCCAAGCATAAAGGACAGCACAGACTAGGGTTAGGAGGATGCCCAGATCAAAGGTGAACCGCTGGGTAGGCCAGGTGATTAAGGCCAAGCCGAGACTGGCGGCCAATAAACCCAGAAGGGTCGGGCGGGTCGGTTTTTTTCGGTAGAAGATGGTTTCAATCAGGGCGACAAAAACGCCATTCATCCCCGTCAGTAAAGCCGAGACCGCCGGGGTAGTATATTTCAACCCGTAGGTCTGGGTGGCGAAGGCGAGGGTGAGAATTATCCCCAAACCAATTCCAGGGCGGAGGGCTGACCGCCAGTTCTGTATGACCGGCCGGCGGAAAAGCAAAAAAAGAAAAAGAAAAGCGATTGTAAAGCGGTAAGCAATTACAGCCATGGGCAATAAAACGGTTAGCGATTCCTTAACAATGATAAAAGTCCCACCCCAGATGGCGGCGGTCAAAAATAAAAGTACTGCTGAGCGATGGTTGTTGAGCATTTTAATCCCTCTTTTTCATGATTGTTGACTAAAACTTTTGCTTTGAAGTCCATATAAAGTCTATTTTAGCATAGAAACCCCACAGGCGTAATAGGGATTTGCCTACACTGGTTATTCTTTTCACTACATCTAGCTATGGCAAGTATAGGGGGCGACGGGTGTGACGATCAGGATAAGCGGACCGGTTGAACAGCAAATCATACCTTCTTAACAGTTCACCCGGGGACGCTTGATCATAAGATGGCGTTAGAAGGAGGAGATTTTGCGCTCTTCCGTCAAGGGGGTGAATCAATGATCGTACGCAATCAGGATTTGGGTT
>JAAZDX010000230.1 GCA_012512605.1 Bacillota bacterium | reverse complement strand
TGTTAGGACCAAAAAAGCCAGCGTAGCTCAATTGGCAGAGCAGCTGACTTGTAATCAGCAGGTTATCGGTTCAAGTCCGATCGCTGGCTCCATTGCGAAGCACAAAAGGTTTCCGGAAACGGAAACCTTCTTTTTTTGTCTGAATTATAGAAATAAATCATAGTTCCGGCCCAAGAGATGCAGGTACTATTTCCTTCTCTCATACGCTTGTTAAACGGTGCTTAAACAGACAAAGATTCTCGATCTAAATAAGAAAAAATACCTTTCTTAAAATCATCAAAGTTTGTAAACTGTTTATCAGCGGCATTTGTTATTAATTTCCGGTCTTTTTTTGGTAGATTTTCAAAATCTTCATGTACGATAACACTTGTAAAGGGGATTTTGGAACGTTGGAATTCTAAACAAGCAATCGTAGAAAGTCTAGCCTTTTGTGAATCTTTCACCCCGAATAAAAATATCGACTTTTTGCCGAGCGGAAAATGATAATCAACTTCTAAATAGTCTTTTTGGGGGTCGGGGATATAGCGTGGTTGAGGGTTAAACCTATTTAAATCGGTAATTACAAAATCTTCGAGCATTTCGTAGAAAAAACTCTTTAATACCTCTCGTTTATAATAACTCATCGTCGTAACTTTTGCGATTGTTTGGGCAAACTGAAATAGGGCATTATAGAGTTGTCTTTCAGTTGTTTCTAAATAGATGTTCCCATCGTGTTCTTGGAGACCATTTTCTGCAACGATTCGCTCAAAAATCTGTTGCTTATTCGGCGAATCTAAGTCATACGTATAGGATAACCTCATAATAGTCATACCGTAATCGCTGATAATAATTTTACCATTGCGGCTTTCTAAGAATATATCAAGCATATCTCCATCTTCATGAAAAAAGGGAGCGAAAATCTGTATTATTCCAGGACGTTTTTCTTTGAAGCTGATTCTATTATTGAATTGTCTCTTAAGAGTCTCTAAATAATTCATCGATTCCACCCCATTCATCGAAGAGTGTTTGTTGTTTATTTATATAGCGAAAATATTTGTCGGCTTCCATGATACCACATTTTTTCACAAAAAAATATATCGCGTCCTGATAAGTTGCGTATTCCGTAGTTTAGTATGGCGCTTTTTTCTGCTCTCAAACCCTTGGAAATATTCTCCTCGGTTGCTATATGGATATGAGAAGAGGCATGGTGGGAATCGATTGAATTTTGGGGACCATGGGGGCCATTGTATCTTAACAAGGTTATTCTACTAGTTCCATCCCTGGGGATATAAACCAAACCAATAGAAAAATTTTCTGGAAAGGCTTGATTTACTCTTATGAAAACTTCAAATTCAAATTTACCGTCGTCTGATATTAGTTTCATATTGTTACGGAGATGCCCTTTTTCACAAACCATCTCTTTTTTGGGCGCTTCTTTTATCCTTTTAGGACATGAAATAAGAAAATGAATAAACTCTTGGTTAAAACTCAATCTTAGCTCCCTCCTGCAGGCTTATTATCAAAGAAAGAGAAAGCTTAATAACAAAGATATGAAATCTAAAAAATGAACTCTGATATCACTTACATATAACTATTTAATAAACACGATTTTGCTTTTCGACCTAATTTTACCATAAAGTTAACAAAAAAGCTAAGAAATTCACGAAAAGCCTGAAAAGGACAATGTTGAAAACATAAAGGAAAGGTCGTAAAAACGAAGAGAAAGCAGTTCAATCTTGCTGGAAATAAAAAAGAAGTTGTTCTAAAAGGGTGAACAACTTCTTTTTCTGTTTTAGGTTCGGATTAAATTAATCCTCCTGTGCCTGCTGGGCGGACTGCTCTTCCGCTTGATGCTGAGCTTGTTTCTTGCTCTGCCAAGCGTGGAGCGCCAAGGCTACGGCGATGACACCGTAAGCGAGGAAGCTCCGGAAGTATTCACCCACTTGGGGAATACCGAGGATGCGCTGGCCGGCAAGGGGAGAAACCACAAACAAAGTGTGGAAGAGCAAGACACCGATGATCGCATTCCAAATGGTGGCTTTGGAGATGGAAGCGCCACCAATCAAAAGGGCAGCAATGGAGAACATCCCGACCTGCTCATGGCTATTATAGGTGTTAAAGGTGCCGAGGTTTTGCAGGTAGATCAATTGTCCCCACGCGCCAAGGACGGTCGAGATGATGATGGCAATCAGCCGGGTGCGGTTGACATTAATCCCGGAAACTTCAGCAATATGCATATCCTGACCGACAGCGCGCATTTGCTGGCCTAATTTCGTCTTCGTAAAATAAGAAGTGAAAAGGCACAAAGCACCAATGACCAAAAATGTAGCCCAAGGGATTTGGAAAGAGCCCAGTCGCAGGGAACTGAAGAGGGCACGATCTAAAGCCCGGTTAACGGCGATCAGGTCCATGGTATTGCGGAGCCCGATCCCGGAGGGTAGCATCATTTTTGGATTATTCATTGGGATTAACGTTCCGACCAGGACTAAAAAGAATAGTTGATAAACGCCGTTGGCGAAGAACCCTAAAATATAACCGGTTACCATCTCCCGGCCTTTGGCCCGGTTGAGAACCAGACCGGTCAACCAACCTAGAAAAACGGAGAAGGGGACGGAGATCAAAGCAGCGAGTAAAAACCCGGGGAGTCCGCCGATTCCCAGATGGGTAACGATAATTAAAGCCGCCTGCCCGGACATGGCACCGATGACGATCCCAAAGTTAAGTCCTAACCCGGCAATGACGGGAATGATCAGCGATAAGACCAAAAAGAGGTTCCGTGCTAAACGGGTGATGATCTCATTAACCAAAAAACGCGGGTTGAGCTGTGCGGCAATGATTCCGGCCAAACAAAGCAGCGCAAAGAAGAGTGGGACAGATAGCTCACTGAGGATACGATCAACGTTCGATTTATTATCCTGTTTTACTGGTGGTTTCTTCATCAAGTTTTTTGGTGCAACTTTTGCGTCAGCCATTATCTTTTACCCCCTTTCGTTCCTTGTTAAAGCGTATAGGATCATACCATTACTAATAATCATGCGGGCAATCTCACTAATATCGGTACCTTGCAGCACGGTTTGGGTTACTGGTAAAGCGATCGTTAGTAAGGTTTGGAAAAGAATTGTCCCGATAATGATATGACCGACGGTTGCTTTTTTCAGCGTAGCGCCTCCGATCAGAGCGGCGGCGACGGCTGGAAAAGCCATAAATAAAGGCGCAGTGTACAACTGAAGGAACCCGTAACTCTGGGCGTAAACCAGGGCACCAATGGCCGCCAGAACATTGGAGATGATCACACTGGTGTAGCGCATGGCACGGGTGTTAATCCCGGAAGATTTGGCGTACATGGGATTTGCCCCGGTCGCAATCATCGCCAGTCCGGTGCGGGTACGGAAGAAGAGACTGGCTAGCCAGCAGAAAAACCCAAAGAACAACAACAATCCGGTGGGAATGGTCACCCCAAAAATGTTGAATGCCAGAAAGTTATTGAGAATCCTGCTGTAATGTTCGTATAAGGTCAGCGTAACGCGCAGTCCCTGACCGCCGATGGCCCAGATCATGGACGGATTCTTAAAGGGTGCCGTCAGCCAGAAAATACACATGCCGGCAACTACCGCAAAACCGACGTAGGTACCGACCATCATCTCCTGACCACGGACCCGATCAAGTAATGACGCGTATAAATAGCCGGTAATAATGGCGAGGGGGACAGCGCAAAGCATGGCCACAAAAAGTCCGGTGAAACCGGTTAAATCATACTCCATGCTGATTACGCCTCCGACCAATCCACAAACGAAACCGACAGGGAGGCCGAAGTTGAGGCCGACCCCGGTCACCAAGGTTGGCAGCATGGCCAGGACCAGGAGGCCGTTCATGCCGATCCGCGCCAAAGAGTCGCTCAGCAGGATGGTGATGTCCATTTTCATGATAAAAGCCAGAATAAAAAGGCCCAGAAGAAAACTGCTGATGATCAGGCGCGGCAAGCCGAATTTTTCGTAGAATGCCTTGAGATGGTGGGGATCAAAGATATTTTTGACTTTGTTCATGTTCAATTCCATCTCAACCCACCTCCTTCGTTGGTTGCTTACCTGCGATCATTAAACCAAAGTCCCGATCAGAAGCATCCGGTTTCAAGATACCGGCAATTTTCCCTTTGTAAACCAAGGCAATTCGGTCGCAGATCCTTCTTAACTCATTGAGTTCGCTGGAAGTCATGATGATGGTCATGCCATATTCCCGGTTGAACCGGACCAAAAGATCAAGCACCAATTTTTTGGCGCCAATATCAATCCCCCGGGTCGGTTCCGAAACCCAAAGGATCTCCGGTTGCAACGAGAAAGCCCGCGCCAAACAGACTTTTTGTTGGTTACCGCCGGAAAGGCGTCTAACCGCTTGGTTTGGTCCGGTGCACCGGATATCTAAATCTTCAATCATTTTCAAAGCATAATCGCGTACTGCTTTTTGGTCGAGCAGTTGAACGCCTGGAAGCAAAGTCCGGCGTAAGAATTTGTTCTGCGCTTCGATACTGGTTAAGACAATGTTGACGGCGATTGATTCGTCTAGTAATAAACCAACACCACGGCGGTCTTCGGAGACAAAAGCCATTTTTGCTTCGATCGCCGCTTTTGGGTTGTTTAGATTAAGCGGTTGTCCGTCTTTGACGATCCGACCCCTGGATGGGTATAAGCCCATTACGCCGTTGGCAATGCCGATTTTCCCCTGACCAGCCAACCCACCAAGGCCCAAGATTTCACCCCGCCGTACTTTAAGGTTTAACCCCTGGACCCGCTCGCCGGGCATCTCCACGCTAAGGTCGGCAAGTTCAAGGATAATATCTTCATCGTTGGGGGGGGTCGTCCGGGGCGGTAAGTGATCACGTTCCAGTTTACGGCCGACCATCAGTTCGGCGATCTCTTCCACACTGGTTTCTTCCCGGTTTAGGGTTTTAACCAGCTCGCCATCGCGTAAGATGCTGACGGTATTGCTGCAAGCCATCACTTCATCCAACCGGTGGGTGATAAAGAGGATGGCAATTCCCTGTTCCGCCAGGCGTTTCATCGCCGTGATCAGATGTTCGGCTTCGCTCTCGGCCAAGACTGCGGTGGGCTCATCAAAAACAAGCAAACGGGAATGGGTTTTATCAATCTCCCGGGCAATCTCCACAAACTGCATATAACCAACGGGCAATTGGGAGACCAGGGTGCTCTCATCGATGGCTAAACCCAGTTTCTCCAGGGCCCGTTGGCTATCGCAGCGCATGGCGGGGTAATCCAGGGTTTCCATCCCGGAGCCCAGGATTTTACTGGCCAGGTTGGGTTTGGTCCGTTCCCGGTTGAGTTTAATATTCTCCGTAACCGTAAAACCGGGAATCAGCATAAACTCTTGGTGGACCATGCCAATCCCCAATTCCATGGCTTGACGCGGAGAGGTAATATTTACAATTTGGCCATCCATGAGAATATCGCCTTCAAAGCCCCCGGTCTCATGAATAACGGGCATGCCAAAGATCAAGTTCATCAGGGTGGATTTGCCGGCGCCGTTCTCTCCGACGATCGCATGAATCTCTCCTGGCTTAACGGATAGATTAATCCCTTTTAAGACCGTTGTGCCAAAATATTTCTTCGTAATATTTTTAAGTTCCAGAACTGTAGATTCAGGCAACTTTAAAACCCCTCTCGGTAATAATTATGGCGCCATAGCGGCGCCATAAGGGAGAAAAGGCGAGGCTGTTAAGCCCGCCTTTTGCATCTCCTCAGGTCAATTCGCAACTTAACTTTAATTTCCGAAGATATGAGAATCACTGATGTACATGTAGAAGTTTCCGTTGTCACTCAAGCGGGTCATGACGATCTCGGTGCCCGCAACATCACTCATGACTTTAGAAACCGCTTCGATGTCGTTGAGATCTAACTCACCTTCCAAGGCTAACTTGGCGATTTCTACGCCGCCAATGGAATGGAGGTACCCGGTGGCAATGGGCCAAGTAGCAAAACGGCCTGCTCCGCCCACCTCAACAATCTTTTTGTTGATGGCTTCGACAATCGCGGGGAAGTTACCTTTGATCTCATCGGTAATCTCAAGCGCTAAAGCACCCGGATAACCATGGGTCGGACTCGGGCAGCATTGTTCTGGGAAGATGGCACCGGTTTGCACAGCGGCAGCAATTAACGGCTCCTGCATTGCGCAGTTAGTGGAGAAGAGCGCGATATCCTTACCGTACTTGGCAACCTGGCGGGGTACATCTTCTAAAATAAACTGCTGAGCGGCGGGGATTCCACCTTCGCCCATCGGGTCGGGAGCGTTGACATCAACAAAGATCAACCCTAATTCTTCACATTCTTCCCTCATGATATCGCGGCGTTCGGCCAATTGGGCATAGGACATATGCCGCGGGAAAGAATAGTGTAAGAGTGCGGTGGCACCCATCTCTTTGGCCAGTTGCGGAATTGTCTTACCCCGTTCCGGCTGGTTCGGAATGAGGGTCACATCAACAGCCGGCTCAATTAAGGGTGGATCTTCGTGGGGTTCGCCGGCAATAAAGATCATATCCGGGCGGGTTTCCCGTACGCGCCGGATCGCAGCGATGGTGCCGGGAACAGCTTGGTTCACGATGATCGCTTTTACTTCCGGATCTGCAGCAAGACCTGTAATCTGCGCAATGTAGGTCTCTTGTTCTTGCATGAAATTATCGGGATAGGTAACATGTTTAATCAGATCAGGATACTTGGCAATGGCTGCTTCTGCCCCCCGATACTCGTCTTCGTTCTGGGATACGGTACCGGTGACAAGACCAATTTTAAAACCTGCCGTATCAGTTGCAACTTCGGGAGCGGAAGGTCTGGTGAAATAAAAGGCGAGTGCGCCAACCAGCGGCATTTTCCTTCTTCATTTTGGCGATTACAAAAGATCTTGGCTGGTAAAAAGAGGAGGTAGTTGACGGGGAAAGCCTACTGAGCAAGAGCTTAACGGCAGATACCAAATCTTGGTTGCTGCGCAAGGTGTTAATTGATAAAATTAGTAACATCAGGAAAGGAGACGAAGCCGAATTAATTTTGTGGTTTAAAAGGGGGAAGGCAAGATGCGGGTGATTATCGACCGGTTTGAAGCGGAATATGCCGTCGTCGAACTGGAGGACGGCTCCATGGCACTTATGGCGACAAAGCTGTTACCCGGGGCCAAGGAGGGGGATGTGGTTCTGATCACCGTGGACCGGGAGGAGACGGCGCGGCGAAAAAGGCTGATCCAGGAGTTACGTAAAAGGGTGGCTCAAGAGAACGAGCGAAAAACGTAAAGCCCCTATGGGCTTTTTTTTACTAGTTGCGGATCAATTCCGCGGTGATCTGTTGTTCCAGTTGGAGAAGGGACAGGGCGGTTGGCTTCCGTTCCGGGCGCGGGATGTTGATCACGTGGTGACTTTTGATTACGGCGGGCTTCGGCGTGAGCACATACACCTCATCCGCCAGCAGCAGGGCTTCTTTGGGATCGTGGGTGACTAAGATCACGGTACGGGGAGCCGCCGCCCATAGCTTCAAGAAACGGGTCATTAGTGCCCATTTCAAACTCAAGTCAAGGGACTTGAAAGGTTCATCCATCAGAAGGAGGCGGGAAGGATAGGCCAGCGCACGGGCCATCGCTACCCGTTGTCGTTGTCCACCGCTTAGTTTTCGGGGGTAGGTGTCCCGGTAGGCGGCGATCTCCATCTGTTCTAAATAGTAATCGATCCGTTCGGACAGTTCAAAGCGGGGAATGTGGTCCTTTAAAACAAAGGCCAGGTTTTCGCCGACGGTTAACCAGTCAAGCAGGCGCGGTTCTTGAAAAAGATAGCTGATGGGCTTGTTGCCCACGCCGGTCACCTGCCCTTGGTCGGGCGCTTTTAGGCCGGCGATAATCGAAAGCAGGGTGGTTTTGCCACAGCCGGAAGGGCCGAGAAAGGCAACGATGCTGTTGGTCTTCACGTTTAAAGACAGGTCGGCCAAGACCTTAACCGGCCCGTAAGACTTGGTAATCCCGGATAACGCAAATTCGATCTGGTTCATTCCTGGTTACTCCCAATACAATAATTCCTTTCGGATCAGGGTATTAAGGATCCGGTCAAAAAAAAGACTGATCGCAATCACCACGATGGTCCAGGCAAAAACTTCAGGGGTTTGTAGATAAGTGCGCGCCGTATCCATCCGCGCACCGATTCCTAAACGGGGATAAGCAAGAACTTCGGCGGCGATCATGACCTTCCAGGTCAAACCTAGCCCCGCGGCGGCAGCCGTGGCAAGATAAGGGATGATCGCGGGCAAATACATCCGGAAAAGGATAGTCGGAAAACGGACCCGGTAAAGGCGGGCCATCTCCTTCAGCTGTGGATCAACCTGGCCGAGGCCTTCGGTCACGTTTTGCGTGATGAGCGGAAAGACCACCAGAAAAGTGACGAAAAGCGTGACGGCGTCGGATTCAAACCAGATCAGGGCAAGGAGAATAAGGGCCATCGAAGGAGTGCTTCGGATTACCGTTAGCCAAAGGTGAAAGAAAGTTTTAAAGCTCGGACGCAACCCGGAAAGCAAACCAACCAACAAACCCGCCAAGAACGAAAGGCCAAAGCCGATTAATCCGCGGCTAAGGGTGGCGCTCAAGTGAACCCAAAAGCCGCCGGAGGTTAAAAGACGGTAGAGCTGGGTTAAGGTCACAACAGGGCTGGGAAGGATGATCTCCTTCCCAACCACCGCTGCGGCCAAGGCCCAGACGATTAAAAGGGTCAGGATTGAGCTGACGGTAACAAGCTTATTTTTGTAAATAGAAGCCTTCATCCGGTAGTTTGCCTCCAATCGATTGCGGCTGGAAAGAATAGAGTTTCTCCAGGAAATAGCCAATCTCGGATTGGACTTGGTGGGTCTCGTCAAACCGGAGATTGCACCGGGGAATCGCCGCGGTTGCTGCTGCCGATGAGATCGAGAGATGTTTTTCCGCCAAAATGCCAGCCGCACTTGGGTTATCAACCACCCAGGCGCTGGAATCAGCCGCCGCCTTCAAAAAGGCACGGACTGCGGCCGCCTTTACTTTGGCAAGCTGCGAGCGGACCACTAACGCACTTTGGGGGTAGGAGACGTCCCGTTTTTCTAGACGCGCCCATTCTTTTTGGTAATCCAAAAGGACGCTCAGGGCCGCATTGCGGGAAAGGGCTTCCGTGACCCAGGGCTCGGGCAAGGTGGCCAGGCTTACCTTATCCGCAATGACCAGTTGTGCCAGTTCTGCCGGGCTCGCATAGTAGCGGATATGGACGTCCCGTTCCGGATCGATCCCGTTGGCCTTTAAAAAGTACCGGAAGAGCAGATCGGGGGTGCTTCCTTTCCCGGTAACGCCGACTTCTTCTCCTTTAAGGTCGGCCCACGTCGTGATCGTCGCATCGCGGCCGACGACATACATAACACCCCAATTGGTGATTGCCGCCAGTTGCACCGGAATTCCGCGGTTATAAAGGATGGAAGCGAGGTTCGTGGGTACGGCGGCGATGTCGGCTTCCCCGGCAATGATCTTGGCGCTCATCTGGTCAGGGCTCTTGATCACCGTGTAGTTAAAGGTTATTCCCGGGGCGATCAGTGGCTGCTCTTCCAGCAGTTTAACCAGGGAGAGTCCGGTCGTCCCGGACAGGACCATAACATCAATCGAGGTTTCCCCGGGATCTTTTGCCGTCAGAAGCGGGGAAGCTACCACCAGAATGAGGATTAGACATCCGGTAAAAAAGGTTTTTTTCCACATAACAATCCCTCCTGCTTCAGAATCTTTACCAAAGGCACCGATCCGGACAGGATGTCATCTTGACGAAAAAAGCCCGTCCATGGACAGGCTTGTCTTATATTGACGATCAGGGGGATACGAACATCCTTTGCTTCAGGACAAGCCTTGGCCTCAGGTAATAATGGTTGGTTCTGTGGGGTAAGGCGCGCCTTTTCCCGTAGAACTATGTATCCCTATTTTATCCTGCTTGCGGCGGAAAGGCAAGAAAAAAAGATTAATATTTCGATAACAATGAAACATATGTCAACCACTTTTGCAATCACGGTTGACAAAGAAGGGGACTTTTGATTAGACTAAAGGTGTTTTTGGTGCACTTAAGTGACGAACAACAAATAACGAAAAGTAAGGAGCGATGGGATCTTGCAGTTGGGAACGGTAGTTGAACTCCTCGACCAGGGGGCCTTTGTCTCGGGCGAGGATCTGGCGACCCGGTTGGGTGTCAGCCGGACGATGGTTTGGAAGCAGATTCAGACCTTGCGGGAACTGGGGTACAAAATCAAGGCTCATCCCCGCCGGGGCTACCATTTGGTTTCCCGGCCCGATAAACTCTACCCCTGGGAAGTAACCAAAGGTCTTGCGAACCAACTGATCGGGAAAACCATCGAGTACTATGATGAATTACCTTCCACGAACCAACGGGCGAAAGAACTGCTTACTTCCGTGGACGAGGGGACGGTAGTCCTGGCGGAGATGCAGACCGCGGGCCGCGGACGGTTGGGACGCGGTTGGTTTTCCCCACCAGGGACCGGCATTTGGCTCAGTATCATCCTCCGTCCTCCTTTTTCCCCGTTGGAGCTACCAAAGTTAAACTTACTGGCGGTGGTGGCCCTTTCGCGTGCCGTCAAAAATGCCTTAGACTTCCGGCCGTTGGTAAAATGGCCTAATGATCTTTATTACGAAGACCGTAAGCTATCCGGGATCCTAACTGAGGTCAGTGGGGAGTTGGGCCGTTTGGAACATGTTATTGTGGGAGTGGGGATTAACGTCAACCAACGCATTAACGATTTTCCCCCGGAACTAAGGACCAAGGCCGGCTCTCTACGGATGGCCGCAGGCTGCTTTGTGGACCGGAAAGACTTACTCCGAAAATATCTGCAGTGTTTTGAGGAGGAGTATTTCCATGCTTTAGAGCAGGGGTTCAACCGGAGTTTAGACTACTGCCGGCAGTATACGGCAACCTTGGGGCGGCCGGTGGAAGTGGACGACGGGAGAAAAGTATACCGAGGAGAAGCAGTGGCGATCGCCGATGATGGGGCCCTCATCATCGAACACGACGGACAACGCTCCCGCGTTATGGCCGGCGATGTACAGCCGCTCTTTGACCGGTAGGAACCGATTCTTAGCGAGGAGGGATCTTTTTGTTTTGGTTGCACAAACGTAAACGGACGGAGAAGATGGTTCTGGTGGCGTTATTTTCCGCATTAACCTGGATCGGCGCTTACCTACGGGTGGATATTATTCCCCCGGTCCCCTTCACTTTCCAGAATTTAATGGTGATTATGGCTGGGGTTTTGCTTGGCCCCCGTTACGCTCCGCTGAGCCAGTTGGTCTACCTTCTCCTTGGTTTGGTCGGGGTTCCGGTGTTCAGTCAGGGGGGCGGTCTTAGTTATATCTTTCGCCCCGGTTTTGGTTTTATCCTTGGTTTTGTCGGTGCTGCTGCGGTCGTGGGGGCATTAAGCTTCTTGATCCGGAAGCCCACCTTTCTAAATTGTCTTGGCCTAACTTTAACGGGGATGCTTGTTATTTACCTCATCGCCCTACCCTACCTTTACCTCCTCAATCACCTGGTGTTAAATGAGCCGGTAGCCCTTGGTCAAATTGCTCTGGGGCTGACCCCCTTTCTTCTGGGCGATCTCATCAAAGCGCTCTTGATCGCCGGGCTGATTCCCCCCTTGTGGCGTCGGCTTTCCGAATTATAACGGCGCAGCCGGTCTAATTGGGTAATGCTTTTTCTACGATAAAAAAGGCGGTCCCGGAAAGAATAAAGGAGTAAAAAAAACCTCCATGTGGAGGCAATAGGTTGGGACGGCTAGTTTTTATGCCGCTGTTTGATGACGATCATGGTTTTTCCTCTCATTTTGAGGAGCGGGTTTAAGAAGGCGGCTAAGAGACGACACATAAAGATACCCTCCTTTTGGGAAAAATCTCTACTGACTCTTTACAAGTTATTCCCTTCATTATATGATAAACATAAAAGTCTGGTACTTAGTCCGCGTTCGGAATATTAAAAATGGGGGTTTGAGAGATGATTCCGTCCGATTTAAAGTATACTTCAGATCACGAGTGGGTCCGAAAAGAAGGCGACCGCGCTACGGTAGGGATCACGGAATATGCCCAAAAAGAACTGGGTGACGTTGTTTATGTGGATCTACCAGCAATTGGCGAAAAGATAAAGGCCAAAGCAGGAATGGGCAGTATTGAATCGGTAAAAGCGGTTTCCGACATTTATGCCCCATTGACGGGGGAGATTATCGCCGTCAACGAAGAATTGCAATTCAACCCCGAACTGGTCAACCAGGATCCTTACGGTAAAGGCTGGATTGCGGTGATTGAATTCGCCGATGATCAAGAATTAGAAAAGCTTCTCACCGCTGAAGAGTACCAGAAATTGATCGGCGGGTGATGATCGGACGTTTGCTCCCGTGGACAGCTGGGACGGCCGCTTGGAACATGGCGGTTGACGAAGCGCTACTTACCGCTTACCAACAAGGGACCGCTCCGG
>JAAZDX010000229.1 GCA_012512605.1 Bacillota bacterium | reverse complement strand
GTCGAAGGCACGGCGCGCAGTATGGGAATTGTCGTCCAATAGCTTTCTCCCTGGTGGGAGGATACGCAGAGCGAAAAGATCCGTTTGAACCACGAAACGAGGAGGATTTAAGGTTATGCCGAAGCATGGCAAAAAGTATCTGGAGATGGCGAAGGCCATTGACCGGGAGCGCCTTTACGACCCCCGGGAGGCCATTGAACTGCTAAAGAGTATTGTTAAAGCCAGCTACGACCAGACGGTCGAAGTGGCGATCCGTTTGGGGGTTGACCCCCGGCATGCCGACCAACAGGTGCGCGGCACTGTTGTCTTGCCCCACGGAACCGGTAAAACCGCTCGTGTTTTAGTAATTGCCAAGGGCGAGAAGGCTAAAGAGGCTGAAGAGGCCGGTGCCGACCGGGTTGGTGCGGAAGATGTGATCGAAGAGATCCAAAAAGGATGGCTTGATTTTGACGTGGCGGTTGCGACGCCGGATATGATGGGCATGGTGGGGCGGTTAGGTAAGATTCTCGGCCCGAAAGGTTTAATGCCCAACCCCAAAACCGGAACGGTCACAATGGATGTGGGCAAGGCCGTTCAAGAGATTAAAGCGGGTAAGGTTGAGTACCGGGGCGACAAGACCGGAATTATCCATGTTCCGATTGGGAAATTATCCTTCACTGCCGACCAGTTGTTTGATAACTTCAAACGACTATTAGGTGCCGTGATCAAAGCTAAACCATCGGGGGCGAAAGGAACTTATCTCCGGTCCATTACTCTTTCGTCAACCCAAAGCCCGGGGATTAAAGTTTCTCCGCAGGCAACGGCTTTGGCGGCCGCTGGCGAATAGGAAAATCGAAAAAAACAACTTCATATAAACTGACCATAGACAGCAGGTATCCAGGCAAGCCCTTGGATTTAATGTTTGCCTGCCGAGGTTAGGCTGATTCGTCTGTAACGAACGGGCCCTTTCTTGATGTCTATGGAAGGGCTTTTTCTATTTTCGCCGCAAGGCTCTTGTTCGCGGGGCGACGGATATCTCACCCTTCACTACCCGGAAGTACCGAGACAAAACGCGCAAGATAGAGCTAGTGGGTATCTTTGCCGGGGGAAAAGGGAAAGGTGGGATGGAGGAGTGAATTTAGGGAGGTGAGAAAATGGCAAGACCGGAAAAGGTAGCGGTCGTTAATGAGGTTTTTGAAAAACTAACCAAAGCCCAGTCGGTGGGCTTGGTTGACTTTCGGGGTTTAACCGTACAAGAAGCAACGGAGTTGCGGAAGAAATTAAGGGAAGCCGGTGTTGAACTACGGGTAACGAAAAACACCCTAACCCGCTTAGCTGCGGAAAAGGCGGACCTAAAGGATTTGCATGCTTATCTGGAAGGACCGACGGCCCTTGCTTTCGGGTATGAGGATCCGGTGTCCCCAGCGAAAATCTTGTCTGATTTTGCGAAGGACCACAAGAAACTGCAGTTAAAAGGCGGCGTCCTAGAAGGCAGGGTGATTGACCAAGCAATGGTTACTGCCCTTGCCGAGCTTCCGACCAGAGATGTCCTGCTTGGTCAGTTGGTCGGCTTGATGCAAGCCCCCATTCGCAACTTGGCATATGTCCTTTCTGCGCCCATCCGGAATACCGTCTACGTGCTCGATGCGGTTCGGCAGAAAAAGGGCGAGGTCGCTTAAGGCTGCTTGAGGCCGCCTAAACGATGTTTCCCACTTACTAAGGTTGATTAATATTTAAGGAGGAAGTTAAATGTCTAAAATTAATGAAGTCTTAGAGATTGTTAAAGGCATGTCCGTATTGGAACTGAATGACCTGGTAAAAGCGTTTGAAGAGGAGTTCGGCGTTTCTGCGGCCGCTCCGGTGGCTGTCGCTGCTCCGGCAGCCGGTGGCGCTGCGGCTCCGGCCGAGGAGAAAACCGAGTTTGATGTGATTCTAGCTTCGGCTGGGGAGAAAAAGATCAACGTGATCAAGGTGGTTCGCGAACTGACCGGTCTTGGCCTGAAAGAAGCCAAGGAACTGGTGGACAACGCGCCGAAACCAATTAAAGAGGGCATCGGAAAAGACGAAGCCGAAGAGATCAAAGCCAAGCTGGAAGAGGCTGGCGCTGCCGTCGAACTTAAATAAGCAAAAAAAGGCTGTCTGAAAGGACAGCCTTTTTTTTGTTGAAAT
Source organism: Bacillota bacterium (assembly GCA_012512605.1). Classification (GTDB taxonomy): domain Bacteria; phylum Bacillota; class UBA4882; order UBA10575; family UBA10575; genus Capillibacterium. The sequence goes on along the minus strand of JAAZDX010000229.1, from coordinate 1,314 downwards.
TTGTTATTGACAAAAAAAAATAACAATGATATAATCCCATAATGCTAAAGTAATTACATTATGTATGATTACGCCATCACCTTGTTATATGTAGGTGATTTTGATTTTCTCTTTAAAATTATTCTTTTCTAAGACCATATATGTTTGTTTAAACCGCGTTTTCGGCAGGGGTAACTGGGGTTAGCCTTGCTTTTGCCATTTTATTACTTAAATGGTTAAAGGTCCAACTCCGGTTTTTTTTGCGCAAAAATTTTCTTGCTCTATTTTATTATGGTGTGGGGAAAAAAGCAAACTAAGCTGCTAAATAAGGAGAAGAGGTGAGGATTTTGCCGGAAGAGAGGAATGGGGTTAAGCGACGCCGAGTCAGTTTTGGGAAGATTGACGAAATTCTAGCGATGCCTAACCTAATCGAGATCCAACAGAAATCCTATCAATGGTTTTTAAACGAAGGACTACGCGAGGTCTTTCGTGAGATCTCACCAATTCAGGATTTTACGGGGAACCTTGTTCTTCAGTTTATTGATTATTTTTTAGGCGAACCCAAATATGACGTGGAGGAGTGTAAAGAAAGGGACGCCAATTACGCTGCGCCTTTACGGGTGAAAGTCCGGTTGATCAATAAAGAAACGGGGGAAGTTAAAGAACAGGAAGTTTTTATGGGCGATTTCCCCTTAATGACCGAAAAGGGTACTTTTGTCATTAACGGTGCGGAGCGGGTGATTGTTAGTCAGTTGGTTCGTTCCCCCGGCGTGTACTTTGGTAAGTCCCTCGACACCAGTGGGAAAACGGTCTATTCAGCCAGTATCATCCCCAACCGCGGGGCCTGGCTGGAGATGGAGTTCGACGCCAACAACGTCCTTTATATTCGGATCGACCGCACCAGAAAGATCCCAGTCACCGTTTTCCTCAAGGCGATTGGTCTTGGCAACAATGTCCAGCTTATGGAGCGCTATAACAACCATGAGGCGATCCAAAGCACCTTGGAACGGGATAGCACCCAAAACCAGGAAGAAGCCTTGATCGAGATCTATAAACGACTGCGACCGGGTGAGCCGCCTACAGTGGACAGTGCCCGGACGCTTTTTGAAACTCTCTTCTTTGAGCCGCGCCGTTATGATTTGGCCGCTGTTGGCCGGTACAAGCTCAATAAAAAGCTGGGTCTGGATTTCCCGCCCCGTTCGGTCCCCGCCCATGTGGACGAGGATGGTAATGAAGTGCCGGCGGTGGAAGCGGTTCGCACCTTGACCCCGGAAGATGTGGACGCGGTGGTCCGCTATCTCCTGGGCCTCTTGGATGGCGAAGGGGAAGTCGATG